>JABEUP010000258.1 GCA_013044365.1 Acidimicrobiaceae bacterium | reverse complement strand
GAGGAGGAGGCAGAACCGGATGTGCCGGTGCTACCAGCAGGTTCGGTTTTGCTGTTTGAGCCAAGACTATTTGGTCTGCTGGGACAACTGAAAATGAACTGTACGCCAAGGTAGCTGCCACAGGATGCAGTTCGGATGACAAATCATCCAGTATTGTGGTCGTAACAACTGTTTGCGTGGTCGAATTGGGTTGAGCCTCTCCAATCACGAAACTAGCAGTCGTACCGCTCATTTCATAAGCAGTCAACGAATTTTTGCTATTTGTATTTATTATCCCGTTCAAAACACCGTTTGAAGAGGAATCTTGTATTAGGAGAAGTGGTGCTACCAGTACGGATGCACTTAAACCAAGTGACATCACGAACCTACTCCTCCAGGAGCTCCTTACCCTCAGGATTTTGTCCTTCCACTTGGGGATATTGCCTCTGGAATTTGGATTTCGTGCCTATTGGCTGCCAGTTACCCTTCACTAAGTCAAAACGCCTTGAACAACCTACCCCATTTTTGACATTTTCCGGTCATCTTTTGAGCATTTATAGAGAAAAACACTCGTAGGCTGCAGCTACAGTGGCATTAGAAAACTCACTTATATCCATATTCTTGAGCTGGGCAAGGAATTCACCAACCACTCCGACATACGCCGGGACGTTCGTCTTGCCTCTGTGAGGGACTGGAGCCAAATAGGGCGAGTCAGTCTCAATTAAGAGCCGGCTCAAAGGAGTAAACCGCGCCGCTTCACGTATATCCTCGGCATTTCTAAAGGTGACAATCCCCGAAAAAGACAGGTATGCACCCATGTCAAGCACTTTTGAAGCTATTTTGCGGTCCCCCGTAAAGCAGTGGAAAAGAACCTTGTTCGGAGGACCAATCTCCCTAAGGACTGAGAATGTGTCATCCCATGCGTCTCGGGTATGGACGACAAGTGTCAGGTCGTAAATATTAGCCAGTTCGATTTGTTTGCTGAACGCATTTTGCTGGTCTTGCCTGGAGGAATGCTCGTAGTAATAATCGAGACCACACTCACCTATGCCAACCAGGTTCCCCGACCTTGGCAGTGCATTCGACTTAGCCAGATGGGCTATTCCATCCACGCCCGACATTGCGGTGTTCGATGCGTCGTGGGGATGAAGGCCGACAGTGGAATAGACCGTAGGAAGATCGGAAGCACCAGCCAAAATAGCACTGCCGATAATAGACGCAACATCTAACGCCTTATGCGAAGTGACCACATCAGTACCGATACAAACGAGTGCATCCACCCCAGCCCTCAAAGCGTCCCGGGCCAGCCCCAATGGATCGTCTTCAGTGTGTATATGGCAATGCGTATCTACCCACATGACATATCTCCTCTAGAAGTTTGCCGCGAGAAACCATCGTTATTTCCTTCTGGGAAACAGCGGCGCACCCTTCTCAATTATCTTGTCTGATCGGTACTGGCCCCAGGTCAAAGCGGTCATCGCATTATGATCGGCCGGAGATCCGTCCAATCCGATCCGCCTCCACACCTCTGAATTGGTACCAGGCATCACTGGGTAGGCTGAAACACACACCAAACGCAAACATTCCAGCGCATCGCCCAACACATCCTCAAGGTCAGAACCTGGCTCGAGCTTCCAAGGGGCGACCAATTCGAGACGGGCGTTAGTCTCGTGGATTAGAGACCAAATCGCCTCAAGAGCGTCTTGAGGCGCAAACTGACTCCATGAAGTCTTGACACGGTCCAATACTTCTAATGCAAAAGGGGAAAGAGGAGAATCAGCCACTGGTTTGGGCGCACGACCCTTCAGTTTAGTTGCGACTACAGTTGTAACTCTTTGCAACAGATTGCCAAAGTTATTGGCCAGGTCTGCGTTGTACCTGGCGGTAAGGGCTTCATATGTGAAATCGCCATCTGAACCGAAGTTGGTATCCCTTAGAAGATAGTAACGCACGGCATCGAGACCAAAATCAGCCACGAGATCGAGAGGATCCACCTTGTTGCCGGCAGATTTTGCCATTTTCTCGCCACCGACCAAAAGCCAACCGTGAACAAACACATTGGCCGGAGGATCTATCCCTGCCGCCATGCACATTGCCGGCCACCAAACACAGTGAAATCGGATTATATCCTTGCCAATGACATGATGGACATTTGGCCACCAGGCCTGAAATCTCTCCTGGTCTCTGCCGTAATCAATCGCCGTCAGATAGTTGATTAAGGCATCATACCAAACATAGAAAACATGTTGGCTGTCCCAGGGTACCGGTACTCCCCAGTCAATTGAGGTTCTGGTTATCGAAATGTCCTGCAAACCTTGACGGATAAACCCCAATGCCTCGTTTCGCTTGGCCGTGGGTCGAACTGCGTCAGGAAACCGTTCATACCATTCGAGAAGCCGGTCAGTAAAGGCGGACAATCTGAAAAAATAGTTTTCTTCCTCCATCACAGACACCGGGCGATTATGTATTGGACAGTTCCCGCTGTCAAGCTCGGATTCTTGATAGTAAGCCTCGCAAGAGACGCAATAAGGACCTGCGTAACTGTCCTTGTAAATGTAGCCATTCTCGTACACGGATTTCAGAAAAGATTGCACCGTCTCATAGTGCCGAGGCTCGGTAGTCCTGATGAAGTCGTCATAGGATATATTCAGTTTTCGCCAGGCATCTTGAAAACGCGGCGACAGGCGATCTGTCCAAGCTTTCGGTGACATCCCATTTTCATTGGCCGCCTGCGCAATCTTCAATCCATGCTCATCGGTCCCAGTCAGAAAGAAGACCTGATCCGCATTCAGACGGTGCCACCGGGCCAAAGCGTCGGCCGACACCATTGTGTAGGCATGACCGAGGTGCGGAACGTCATTGACGTAATAGATAGGAGTTGTAATGAAAAACCTGGACACGACATGCACCTTAGCAAAAAATAAACCGGCGATGGCTGGACGGCCATCATTGACAAGCCCTTAGCAACCTAAAACAATAATTGGCTTGATGCACAATCGGATTCGTTCAACGGCTCAATCCGGCTAGCAATTCGGCCGAGATGGCATCTGCAAGCCATCAGCTCGGCGACATCTCGCCCTTTCGCCGAGCTTTAACCAGCATGGAATAAACCTGGTTTTTTCCGACCCCAGTCAGCTCAGCAAGTTCCTCCGCGAGAATTTTAGTCCGCCCGCCAGTGCAATTGAGTGCCTCGATCACCCTATCCAAAAGCACCTTACCCGCCAAAGCAGAGTTATCATTATGCATTGCCCCAAAGACCACGACGAATTCTCCGCGCTGGGAACTGTTCCCAAAATGGCTTGACGCCTCCCCTGAGCTTCCATAAAAGAGCTCCTGGTGGAGCTTGGTAAGTTCCCTTCCGACAAAAACTGGATGTTCAGAACCGTAAACTCCAAGCGCATCGTTCAACAACGGCCCGATGCGGTTTGGCGACTCGAAAACAATCGAGGCAAAGCCGCTCGCTGACAAATTTTCCAAAGTCTTCTTACGGGGCCCGGCCTTGACGGCTAGAAATCCGGCGAATACAAAGCCGGACTCGCACAAAGCCGACAAAGATGCCGCCAGGACTACCGCTGACGGTCCGGGAACAGCGTCAACTGGCAACCCGGCACTTGACACTGCCTTGACCAATTTGGCTCCTGGATCAGAAATGCCTGGCATACCGGCATCGGTGGTATAGACGACAGTCTTTCCGGAATTCACTAGCTCAAGGACCTTCGAACTTAGATGATCCTCCTTATTGGCATCGATTGAGAGAATGCTCTTGTTCTCAATATGACAATGCGCAAGAAGGACCCGCAACCTTCTTGTATCCTCGGCGGCAATCACATCCGCCGACCTGAGCGCCTCTATTCCACGGTCAGACAGGTCCGCCAGATTCCCCACCGGAGTCCCAAGCAGAATAAGCATTCCTACCACCTGAGTGCTGCCATGCGAAGGCTGACCACTATGTTTTGAGTTCAAATTGATCACCTTCAACAACTCCAAACCGCCGTAAAATATCCTCTGGCGCAACTATCATCACTTTGGTTTTGGCGGTTGGAAGCAAGATATTTAACCGCGTAAGTCTGGAAATTTTTACTGTCCGCAAAGAAGAATCAAGGCATATCGCAACCAGGTGCTTTTTCGATCCAAGGCCAAAAACGGGCAATCTTCCATACAACACGGCAGCGCTGGTTGAGAAATTTTCTATAAGGGCCGGACAAATTCGGTGGGTGAAAGCTCCCGCCTGGACGCAAGAAGCCAACACATGGCCATCTCGAACTACCCAAAGGACAGGGTCCTTGGGAACCTTGCCAAAATCTCCGTTAGACGTTGAACCTGATCTCGAGAACATCTCCGTCTTTTACTTCATAGTCTTTTCCCTCGACTCCAAGTTTGCCCTGATTTTTGGCTGTATTCCAGGAACCAAGTGCTAACAGTTCATCCCAGTGAATTACTTCAGCTCTAATGAATCCTCTCTGAAGATCCGAATGAATGACTCCGGCGCATTCAGGTGCCTTCGCACCCGCCCGAAAGGTCCACGCCCTAGATTCTTTGTCTCCGGTGGTGAGAAAGGTTCTCCTGTCCAACATGTGGTATGCAGCCTGGGCAACCCTGGGAAGCGCTCCCTCACCCAACCCTAGCCCTGCCAAAAGCTCCTCACGCTCACCGGCCTCAAGTGCCATGGACTCTGACTCCAACTGGACACAAACACCCAACACATCAATTGACCCACCCGCTGCGGCACGAACCTGATTGCAAATCTCTCCGGAGTTCTCCAGTTGATCCTCTCCGAGGTTCACCACTATCAAAACGGCCTTATTGGTCAGCAGAAACGAACCCTTGAGAACCTCTTTTACTTCCACAGAGAGCGAGCTTTTATATATCGGAGTACCATCTGTGAGAACTTCGATTGCTTTTTCGAGAGCATCCACTTCTGGTTGCAACGATTTATCCGCCCTAGCCGATTTTCTTCGCCTTTCAACCAAAGTTTCACACGCCGCCAAATCCGCCAGAACTAGCTCTAGTTCTAGAATTCCGAGAGCTTCAAGCGGGTCGGACTCACCGGGAACATTCTCGTCTTGAAATGCCCGCAATACCATACAAAGGGCGTCGACTTCCCTTATTCCTGCCAGGAACCGATTTCCCAAACCTTCTCCGGAATTGGCCCCCGCTACAAGCCCGGCGATATCGACGAATTCCACGTGGGCATAGACGGTCTTCTTGCTCTTGGACATCGCGCTAAGCGCATCAAGCCTTTTGTCAGGTACTATCGCCACCCCGGACAAAGTTTCGGTCGTCGAAAATGGGTGCTGGGCGACTACAGCAGATCCACCAGTTAAAGCGTTATATAAAGACGACTTTCCAGAGTTTGGAAGTCCAATTAGGCCAAGTCTTTCCACCGGCACAAGGCTAGTCGCCTAATGCCGTTACCAGATTGGCAAAAACATGACAGAAAATTATTTCCCGCCTATTTGGATGATCATCACCACAAGCGCCGTTACAAAAATCAAATTTAGAGCCATTGCGCCTCTGGCAAGTCTCTTCCCAAGCGCTTGGATTTCACCTTCATTTTCTGGAGTATTTATCAATTGAGAAACTCTTCTCTCGGCGGGCCAAACCACCGAATGGGCAATCGCCACCGCGGCGATCCAGGCCGCAATCCCAATCAGAACCCAAGGCTTCGCTAACTCTGAAGGGCCCCTGGATATTCCAATCAATATAAGACCAAAGACTGGCACCAAATAAATGAGCTTTTCAGCCAGAAACCTCGGAGAGCCAAAGTACCTGGTCGCAGCCTCGCTTGGTCTCGGATAAAGCTGACTGGCATAGAACCCGGCGAGACCATTCGCCCCAAATCCACCCAACGCGCAAACAATATGCGCCAATAACAGCACATCATAAATAGGACTATTTGAACCTATACCCACAAAATACCTTTTTTCGCCGCCAGCTCTGAGGTAACGTCACCAATCACATCTATGGCGTAATCGATTTCTTCCTTGGTGGTGGAGACTCCGAGCGACAGCCTCAGCGATCCGGATGCTTCAGCCTTTGACCTGCCCATCCCTAACAGCACGTGGGATGGATTCAAAGCCCCTGAAGCGCACGAGGAGCCGGCCGAGGCAAATATTCCGGCTGAATCCAGTAAAAACAAAATCTCCTCGGAATTCAGACCCTCAAAGCAGTAGTTAGTGATATTGCACATTTGAGACGACTCAATCCCGGTTGGTTTGATACCGGGAAACTTTGAAGAAAGCCCCTGCCGAAGCAATTCCGTCAACCCGGCAATCCGGCGAACGTTCTCCACTCTATTGGCCACGGCATCCTCCAACGCAGCGGCCATAGCAGCTATTCCTGCCAAATTCGGGGTTCCCGACCGCAACTCGAACTCCTGACCGCCACCTCGCAGCATTGCCCTCAGTCTGCTGGATTTTTTGACAACGAGGGCACCGGTACCTTTGGGTCCACCAAACTTGTGAGCAGAGATCGAGACCAGGTCAAAGCCGCTCGCCAAATCAGCCACATCCAAATACGCGGGCGCCTGAACGGCGTCTGTATGGCAAGCTGCTCCGGGAGAATATTTTCTTGCAAGTCTGACTACTTCGGAAAGGGGCTGGACTACTCCGGTCTCGTTGTTTGCCATCATCACCGAGATCACGCATACGGTGTCTCCTTCGAGCTTCAGGTACTCCTCAAGCTCGTCGAGATTTACGACTCCTTCCCGGGTGGCACCTATGAGTTTTCCTCCGCTTTCCGTCACTGCATCAAGAACCGCATGATGCTCAATCGCACTCGCCACAGGCTTCTTGCCGTCTTTGAGTGAACCAAAAATTGCCAGATTGTCAGATTCGGTGCCGCCCGAAGTAAAAATTACTTCAGATGCATCGACTCCTAAGTAAGACCCGATCTGTTCTCTGGACAACTCAAGCAGATCCTTCGCTGCGCGTGCAGCCCTATGGGAACCGGAGGGGTTTCCAATGAGTCTTGACACCCGAACCAGTGCATCAACTGCCACGTCGTTAATCGGTGTAGTTGCAGCGTGATCTAAATATGCCTCCACGTCAATAGATACTATTGGAGAATTTATCCGGCAGTTGATGACAAAACAGCGACGGGAATAATTTCACCTAGACATTCATTTAGCAGACATTATCGTGTTATAACTTACAGAGGGAATGACAGTGTTGCAACTCTTTTCAAGAGAGACAAAAGTTAAATGAAAAATGAACTCAGGTTGGATCCGCTGACCGGAAGATGGGTGGTGGTAGCCTACGAACGGTCCGCCAGGCCGTCTGCATTTTTGGCTCGAGACACTGACGTGCAAAAAGAATCACTCAAAATATGTCCTTTTTGCCCTGGACACGAGGAGGATACTCCACCCGCTTTGGAAACCTACTCGGAGCAGGGACACTGGCTATTGAGAGTCGTGCCAAACAAGTATCCAGCCTTCGCGGGCGACGAGCCTATGGTGGCAATAACCAAGGGCCCTATTTTTACAACTGCGCCGGCGTCAGGAATTCACGAGGTAATAGTTCTCTCACCAGACCACGCGCTCGGATGGTCAGATCTCTCACATGACCAGGTTAAATTGATAATGAAGGGTATCAGGGACAGGATCGAGGCTCATAGCGACTCATCGGTCATCAGATACTCCCAGGCGATTGTAAATTCCGGACGGGAAGCCGGAGCCTCTCTTGAACATCCGCACGGACAACTGCTTGCAACCTCATTCGTGCCGAGAGAAATAACCGACGAACTTGCAGGCTTTTCCCGATTTCTGGGCGGTTGTGTCCTGTGCTCGACCCTGGAGGGAGAACTCGGAATTGCCGATCGAATCATTTTGGAGGACTCCCAGACTGCTACTATCTCACCTTTTTGGGCATCACAGCCCTATGAAATGCTGATAGTCCCAAAGATGCACAACGAACACCTACACAAAGCAAGTGCGACCGAACTGGATTCGATCGCTGTATCGATAAAACTCGCCATAGGTAGCCTGAAGTCCCACTTGGGAGATATCGCCTATAATCTAGTGTTCCACTCTTCGCCGTATCGAGAACAAGGTCGATTCCATTGGCATGTGCACATAATGCCGAAACTCACCACTAGGGCCGGATTCGAATTGGGAACAGGCGTAATGATAAACGTAGTCCCCCCAGAGAAGGCAGCATCCGATCTCAGACCCTACCTCATCAGGCCATAATTGCTGTCAGTCAGAAGCCAAAACACAAGAATGTTTTTGCCCCGGGGATTCACACATCAGATTACCAGTTGTACAGTTCCGCTTCGCGAAAGCGCGACGGATCATGATAACCTTACGACACACCAAATCCGCCACCATCATCAAGGCATACGCCTCTGTTTGGCGAGAGGATCATTTTGCTACCGATCTCAGCTGGTCATGATCGATCTGTTTAAAACTCTGCAAGGAACCCAACGATCGCAAACCCATGGTCGCCCAACTCCATCTAATTTATGCTAAGAAAGAGAGTCCCGAAATGAACCGAGGCGATATTATTGAGGTCAACTCCACTGATAACTGGCGTACCGGCGACAGAAAAATTGTTGGACTTCTCACCTTTTCCCATGCTGTGCAACACTTCTACGCCGCGGGACTTGCTCTCACATATCCATTCGTCATCAGTCAATTCCACGTCTCATATACTTCGTTAGGACTAGTGCTTGCGGTCTCGGGAGTGGTTGGCGGCCTGCTCCAGGGTGCCGCCGGATTGGCTAGAAGGTACTCGGCTAGATTCCTTCTCTCAGGACAGAACCTCTCCTTGGCTGTCGTCACGTTGCTGGGCGCGATCTCACCAGCGTTTGCATTTTACGGCGCCATGCGATTTATAGGTTCACTGGCACTGTGGCCGCAACATCCAGTCGGATCCGCATATCTCTCCGAGGTGTTTCCCAATAAGCGTGGCACCGTTCTATCCTGGCATACAACCGGAGGCACTATTGGCACCCTGCTGATTCCAATCGCTACTACTGCGATAATTGCAAATTACGGCTGGAGGACGGCATTGGTGGCACTGTCGATTCCGATGGCAATAGGCGGTTTTGTAGTGATTGGGAAACTGCCACTCGAGCCAAGCCATACCCAAGGATCAGCTGCCCATGAACAATCATTGCGCCAGCCAGGCGGACCGTCAATTGGGTCATTGGTGATGAAAAATAAGGCCGCAATGGTCGTCATCGCAGCCTCAACAGTTTCTGCCGCGGGTCGCGGCCTCGGAGTTCTAAGCGCATTCGTACCGCTTTACCTCAAAGACGGAGCCCACCTTTCTACTGTCACGGTTGGTCTGGTATACACCGTATTGGTGGCGGGCGGAGTCGTCGGACCATTGATGGCAGGCTGGTTATCTGACAAAATAGGACGCAAGGGAGTCTTGGTAACGGCCTATATAGGAGGAGCCGTTTTCATGGTCCTTTTTGTCCAAACGTACTCATCCGTATGGCTCCTCAGCGCAGTTTCTCTAATTATGGGAATGCTGGCATACTCAGAGTCGCCCCTGATTCAGTCACTATTCTCAGACTCGATCGGGCCCAATCAGGCACGTGCTGCGTTCGGTATCTTCTTTGCGATAGCATACGGAGTGGGAGCATTATGGCTTGCGCTGGTTGGCGTGATAATCGATCACTACGGATTCCAGCCAGCCTTTTATCTTATGGCTGCATCATTCATAGTCTCAGCACTTATGATCTCACCGAAATTTGTTGGAGCTAAGGCCAAATCCGTATGATGAATGACTTTGAGCTCACATAATTCAGCTGTGGTTTAGCTCAAAATAGGAATTGGCCCGGAATTGCGTGTAAACGCGTTTGTCTTTGTCGCTCATTCCCGCTCCAGGTATCCAATCCAGCTTTTCATCATCATCCGAAAGTACTTCCTTGCACTTCGGACATACGATATCGACGGATATCTCTGAACCGCAATCTTTGTGAGCTATGGAAAGAGGATGTCCGGTGCCTTCATAGAGGTGGCTGTCGCCCCACTGTTTTATGGCAAAAAGTACTACCTTCAGGTCTTTCCCACTCTCGGTCAGGAGGTATTCATACCGATTGGGCTTTATCTGATAAAGCTGTCTCTCCAGAATTCCAAAATCAACAAGCCGTCTTATTCGCGCAGCCAGTATGTTACGGGCGATACCCAGGTGTTCTTGAAAATCATCAAACCGCCTAACACCCATGAACGCGTCCCTCACAATCAGGAGCGTCCACCAGTCCCCCACTATTTCCAAACTACGTGCCATTGATGAATCGGCATTTTCAAAACTTGTCCGCCGCAAAAAGTTCCCCTATCACTTAGCTACATGTGAATCGCCTAATTAAACGAGCCACCTCCCTTACTGCATTCAAACATCACCTAGATGACCCCCTATCCACATTTGGAAGAAACTTAGAGACAAGGTATCCAAAAGCCTCTTCGTCGGCAATCGCAACTCCTGCCAGCACTAATATCCCTCCGAAAACAACGTTCAGAGTGACAGTTCCTCCAAAGAACAACCAAGCAATCGCAGCCGCAAAAATTGGCTCAGTGGAAAATATTACAGCAACTTGAGCCGAAGGCACTATCGCCTGGTAATAATTCTGTGCCCAAAGGGCAAACGCAGTACCCAGAATCCCGTTGACTACCACGGCAACCATCACTGCTAATGACGTTACTTCTTTGAAGTTGCCAAAGCCAGTACCGCTGCCAAGAAATAAAAATACTACGGCGAGTGCTGAACAGGTAACTATCTCCACAAATGCCAGCCACAGCGCATCGACAGATCCCATTATTTTCTCAACGGCAACGATATCAACAGCTATCAGGAATGCCGAAATGAGTACAAGCCCTGAGCCGGAAACCGTAGAAATAATTCCTCGCCCGGCAACGAATCCAAGGCCAATAACTGTCGATATGACACCGACCCAAACACGATGCGAAATCCTTTTGCGAAAACAAATTAAAGTTATAAGTGGGACCATTACGACATTGGTGCCGGTAATGAAACCAACTGCGGCAGTTGTCACTGTGATAAGTCCAAGCGACTGCCAATAGAAAATTCCATACAACACTCCACCCAGAACCACCGCAGATAGAGTGTTGGCCAACGTGATCGAACCCCTTTTAACCTTGGGCAAAAAGGGTACCAGTACAAGAGCGGCCAGGATAAATCGGAATGCCAGTAATTCATTTACCCCTACATGACGTAGCGCATATTTGGTAAAAGATAAGGTAGCGCCCCAAAACCCGGCAACGCTCAGTAAAATCACTGCGCCTGACAAACGGGGCTGAGTTAGCTTGTGTCTCATATTGGCATTACTGGGAACCGGTGAAGACCATGACCTGCTATACCACCGATCTGGCTGCGGTTACTCTCCTAAGAACACAGCCTTCCCTGGTCCATTGGTTAGGAATGAAGTCACCCCAATCTCGGCATCTTTGGTACCAAACACCTCGGAAAACACAAGCCTCTCGACATCCAGGCCATGTGAAAGGGTTCCAGCCAATCCCAGGTCGATTGCTTTCTTGGACAGTCCCTGAGCTACGACCGCTCCTTTGGCAAAGCTAAGTGCCCAGGCATACGCCTCAGAAAATACCTTATCGGGATCGCAAACTCTGTCAACCAATCCGATCTCAAGTGCTTCATTAGCGGAAACGGCCCTACCTGAGTAGATAAGATCCTTGGCCTTGGCCACTCCCACTAGTCTAGGCAGTCTCTGAGTACCACCGCCACCAGGGATTAGCCCGAGCAAAACTTCCGGCTGGCCTAATCTGGAATCGGTTGCGGCCACTCTGAAATCGCACGCCATCGCCAACTCGCATCCTCCGCCGAGTGCAAAGCCATTTATTGAGGCGATAGTCACTCTTGGAATTCGGGCAATCTTATTAAGAACCTCGTGGAAAATACCAGCAGTTTCAATCGCTTCTTTGATCCCCGCAAATTCAGTGATATCAGCTCCCGCGGCAAAGATCCGCTCGCCGCCATGTATCAATACTGCGTGAGGCGGTGAGATCAACAACTGATCGGCCACGTCGCCAAGTTGGCGAAGTAGTGCTTTTGAGATCGCATTGGCCTTTGGCCGGTCTAACCGGATTACGGCAATATCGTTGGAATCGACTTCATAAGTTACGAACTTTTCTGAATCAGACATTTCTCTCCCTTTGCTGGAATCAATGGTTACAAATACAGATTGCTAATCATCTTCGATTTTGAGAAGCTCCCTGGCAAGCGAGTAAGGATCGATATCACCATTGATTAATTCAACCTTTTTCGCTGAAAAGGAAGGTTGGGAGATCAATTGATCAACCTTTCGATTTATTTCAACCTGCACAATATGGTTTAGCTCATCTAAAATTCGGGCTTCTCTTCTCTTCTGTCCCACTCCACTACGCTCTAAATATTCTCTATGAGATTCAATCGCCTCGAAGGTCTCCTCAATCCCACTACCTCCAGTTGCTACCGTTTCTATGATCGGAGGTATCCAATCCTCAAAGCTGGACATCTCCAACATAAGTTCGATATCCCTCCTGGTTTCCCTGGTACCATCCCGGTCGGATTTGTTGATAATGAACAGATCGGCAACCTCCATAAGGCCCGCCTTGTTTGCCTGTATTGAATCACCCCATCCGGGGGTCATGACAACTGCGGTGGTGTCGGCGGCCCCAACTATTTCCACTTCGACTTGGCCCACGCCAACAGTTTCGATGAACACGTATGGGAATTTCACTGCCGCCAGCACCCGGGTCGCTTCGGGCACCGCCAACGCCAATCCCCCCAGTTGGCCCCTGGTGGCCATCGAGCGGATGTATACGCCTTTGTCGGTCGCATGATCCTGCATCCTTATCCGGTCACCCAGAATTGCTCCGCCGGAAAACGGCGAGGTGGGATCTACCGCTAAAACGGCAACCTCAAGCGAGCGGTTTCGAACAACAGAAATAAGACGATCGGTAAGAGTTGATTTCCCGGCACCTGGAGCACCAGTGATTCCGACAAGATATGTCTCTTCCCCCTGCCCCCAAGTCAGCCTAGTCAATTCACGGGCTAAACCGCCGCCCCTCTCGACAATTGAAATAAGCTTTGCCAACGCAACCCGGTTCGACTGCTTAGCCTGCACCAATAGCTGTTCTGGATCATAATCTACCAACGGTTACTGACTCCTGAAAAATACTTGAGTTCTGTCCAAATGACCATCGAACCCTCGATGGTTCTTCTGGTGTCAGCACTCACAATGGCTCTATGTCTGCTCCGACCGCCGCTAGGCGGGCTGGAAAGTCCTGGTAACCGCGCTCTATATGCGAGAACCCAGTGAGTATCGTCTCTCCGTCAGCCGCCAACCCTGCTAGCGCTAACGCTGCTGCTGCCCTTATGTCGGTGCCCTTTACCTGAGCTCCGGACAAACGCGGCATACCTCGAATCACTGCATGGTGACCCTCGGTTCTAATATCGGCCCCCATCCTCCGCAATTCATCCACGTATTTGAACCTACCCGAAAATAGATTCTCGGTCACAATCGAGATTCCATCGGCGACACTTAACATGGTGACAATAAATGGTTTGTAGTCGGTGGCGACGCCCGGGTAGGGCAGGGTGGCAACATCCGTAGCTTTCAGCCTTTCTCTACAAACTACGTTAATACCTTCGGATGTGTGACTGATCAAAAGTCCGATAGCAGCGAACTTCTCAAGCACCATATCCATATAAATGCTTGGCGCTCCAATAAGATTTACATCACCACCAGCCAGCCCTACCGCGGCAGCCATAGTTGCTGTCTCAACCCTGTCAGCTATTGCCATATGGTTTGCCGGTGAAAGGCCATCCACCCCTTCGACTTCAATACGCGATGTTCCGGCACCAGAGATCTTTGCGCCCATCTCTGTTAGCATTTGTGCGAGATCAATGATCTCCGGTTCTTTGGCAGCATTCTCTATTATCGTTGTACCCTTGGCCAGTACTGACGCCATGAGCACATTGTCAGTGGCAGTGTGGGACGGAAACTCAAGAACCACT
>JABEUP010000257.1 GCA_013044365.1 Acidimicrobiaceae bacterium | reverse complement strand
CTTGGCTACGAACCAAGGGGTCGTGGGTTCGAATCCTGCCGGGCGCGCCAATGAATCAAAGAGTTAGGCCACCCACTGCGGTGGCTTTTTTCTTCTCCGTAGGGAAATCGTCATTTAGAAGTATTCTGAAATATGCTCAGTAGTCCAAGTGGCTACCCCAACGCCGAAGAAATCGGTGTCTTGCGTCCAGATCGGGCATGAGAGGGCCAGCGCCGCAGCGAGTACTGGCCAGTCATTCAAATCTCGTTTCTCAAGGCGGCTCTTGGCGGTTGCCTCATAATCTTCAAGCCACTCATCTTCAAGACTCTGAATTTCCTTGAGAATCAGGTCAAGGACCCCCATGGCAGGGCCTGGGTCAACGCCTTTTGCCTGCAGGATGCTTGGGAGATATTTTCATGCATCATCGATACACTGAACTGGTGTGAAAAACTGTACCCGACCCATGTTTTCAACGATGAGATTGCGTACCCTAGGTCCCAGCACGGCTCGTATGAGGATGTTGGCGTCAAGAATCAGCGCCCGGCGGTGAAACGCCATTATTTTTGATGTCGTTTGCTGTTAAATTCAGCGATCACCGATTCCTCATCAACCTGGGCTGCCTTTAGAAGGGCGTCCAGCTTGCTTGCCGCAACCTTCAGAGACTCGACCTCAGCCAACCGCTCGGTTTCACGGCTTGGTATGTAGTAGCCTATGGTTTCGCCATGGCGGGTGATGGCCAGTGGTTGGCCAGCATCCAAGAGATAGTGTGGCAACTGGCTCCTGAATTCCCGAATACCGACTTTGATAGTTTCCATTGCAACCCCCAAATGTGTACACATGGGTACACTATACAATGACTTGGAAAAAAGAGTCAATCCTCGCGAAGGGAATTGTGAGAGAGCGGGGGTCCTGTGGGTAGCCTGGGAGACTAAAAAGCCAGAGAATAATCTAACGTATTGATTATATGTAGATATTACAGACATACTCAATTCCATAGCCTAAAATGCTCTGGCTCAGCTGTGGGCTGACTGCCCATGGGGCAGTGGGTATTGGAGACGGCCGGTGCCCAGCTCAAGGCATGGGAGCAGGAAGAGCACACCCGCAACCTCGTGCTGTCGGTGAATGTCAGTGCCAAGCAATTTCGCCAAGCGGATTTCGTGGCCCAGGTACAAGCTACCGTGCAACAGTATGCCATCGACCCGATGCGGCTCAAGCTGGAACTGACCGAAAGTGCATTGCTGGAAAATGTGGAGGATGCGATTGCAACCATGAACGCCCTGAAAGCGATTGAGGTTCGATTTACAAGCCAGGGTTTTGAAGAAGAGTAGTCATTCCTAGAGTGACGCACTAAGCCATTGGTGAAACGGCGCGGAGCCACATTCGCTCCACCTGCGAAGTCATGTTCTTAGGCAACAACTCAACATCGGGATGAGCTTTCCCATAAACGCGAAATAGTTCATCAGCGAAGGCTTGCCCTATTTCTTGCACGCCATCGAAGTCTAAGATTACGGTCTTAAAGCGGTCAAATCTTGCAATTAGTCGCTTAGATTGCGAACGTGACACCAACTGTTCGTCTCCAAATGTCGCAAGCTTCATGGGGACAATGGTTTTCGAAAAGTCAAAGTCTTCCGGAGCACTAGTGAATTGTGCGTACACATCGGAAGAGGTGCGTTCGCTTTTTAGTGCAATACTCATGAAGACAGTAGTGCCTCCAGGGAAAATACCTTCTGCTTCGTGCAGCCAATCGTTGGGTGAAGTGTCGCTGTGCTTAAACCGCAAGCCGTTGGCGTCAATCTCAAACGAATCGAACATGTGGGAAGTAAAAAAGACCCCTTCACCAGTATGCTTGCTAGGATCTGTTGTCAGCTTGCCCTTCGATAACTCAAATAGAGCCTGACGCATATCCGGCAGTTTGAGGGCTGCTGCGATTTTTGCAAAGATTCCTACGCCATCATCCGAAATAATTAGGATGAACTGATATTCAGCTTGGCTACCCCAAACGAATACTGATTTACCCGCAGAATGGTCGATCGCATTGTTCACCATTTCTGTGAAGCCGTGACTCACGATGTTTTGCACGGTTGGCGAGAGGCTGAAGTAGGGCTTAAAGTCGCGCTCCCACGCTACGTGCTCTTCCAGTCCCTGTAGCACATAAAGATGTGTCACGCGCCGCTTGTAGCCCGGACTAAAAACGGGGTGTGTTGATGGGCCACTTCTGGCAATCCAACCCTCAGTTTCGAGTCTCTGGATATAACGGTTGGCTGCCGCCCTGGAAATTCCAAAGCGTTTTGCATATTGCCGCGTAAGATCGCGAGGATGCTCAACAACGTCTCTGGTAACCGACCGAAGAAGTTCTTCAAATTTTGAGGGTTTGGCCATGCTGTCTTTGTAAACTTAAACGATGGATATTGTAAACTTAAATGATGGGCATTGTAAACACGGTTAGATCGGAGGTGTAAAGCCGGCACAAGTATAGTCAGGGCGTATATTGCATAAGTAATTGAACTAAAGCGATTATTTTAGTATCAGTCAGCACTGCGATAAAATTTGCCAATTGATTAGCCCGTTTCCGTTTTGCCGAGCTTCTAGGTCAGCTCAGTACTGTTTGGTTTGCTAGCATCGTAGGAAAATCGTAACCAATTGACCCTGGTTATGCTTATAACGCAGCTAAATTCCACTAAATTTGGTGAGTGCAGGTGTCGTAAGTGACTGTTTTTAAATGATCCCAGTAGAGATTTCGCTCCTACGAACCAAGGGGTCGTGGGTTCGAATCCTGCCGGGTGCGCCAAATTACATCAGTAAAATCAATCGCTTGGCGCTTTGGTGCTAGGCGATTTTTCTTTTCAGCAGCGTGATTGCGGGACTATTTTGATTGGAACACTGACGCAGGCAGCAACATCCTGTCTGTTTGTCCTTGCAGTGGAATGAAACCAAAGTGCTTATAAAACGAGATGGCCATTTCATCTTTTGCGTCAACGATGATTCCGGCCACGGCTAGAACAGAGCTGGCTTGCGAAACTTTTTGACAGGCATCGGCAAGCAGTATTGAACCTAATTCCTTGCCTTGGGATTTCTTATCCACGGCCAGCCGACCAATCAGTGCAACTGGTACAGGATAGCGGGGAAGCTTCCGCGCCAAAGATGCCGGGAGGCTCGAACAACTCACGCTCCCTGCGCTCAGGGTAAAGAATCCAGACAGTTGCTGCGGGGCATTTTCCGGAGTGGCGACAAAAACTCGGGTGATGTTTCTGCGCACATCTTGTGACGCATAGCGACGGATGTAATCATCCAGAGCCTCATGACCACTCTGGAAACTCGCCGCATTGATGGTTGTATCAAGCGGCCTGATGTGACAAGTCATCAACGAACTTGATCGGCGTGACGTTTGAAAGCGCGCTTCAGTGTGGCATTGGGTTTGGTCGGTGCATCCAGCGCTGCCAGGAACGCCTCGAAGTCCTTGGGCTTCAGGGTGATTGATTCATGTTCCTGCACCACGCGCTCGGCGGATGCCAATGCATTCGACAGGACAAATTCCGAAATGCTGACGTGTGCGTAACTGGCCGCCTTATCCAACAACTGGCGCGTATGGCTGTCGCACCGGATATTCAGGCGGTTTTCCTTGAGCGTCTTGGTTTCCATGGTGACTCCAATAGTTTGATTTTGGAATCGTACGCCATATGTGCTCACATT
>JABEUP010000042.1 GCA_013044365.1 Acidimicrobiaceae bacterium | reverse complement strand
TAATCACAACTGCTATGAGTATGCTTGTTGATTTACAATCAAAGGTGACTGATAAACAAACCAGGTTGCAGAATTTTCATCAGGATTTGCAAGCCAGGCTGGTTCGTCTTGAAAGTTTGAGGGATGACGCTAACGGCCAGCATTAATTGAAAATTGCCGTTGTATAGGTTGACTTGATCCGTTCGATTATCTTGTTTTACCGAAAACACATATGCCTCATGTGGTAAAAGCTGACTCGTAGTGTCAGTAATGGCGAACGTGGAAATGTGTCAACAAAAATGGGGAGAAACCAATTGAGCTGGATTGATGTTAATGGTGTAAGCATTCGCTACCACTTTGACGGAAGCGGAGAGAATCCTCTGGTGGTGTTTTTCCACGAGATAGGGGGCTCGCTAGAGAGCTTCAATAGGGTCGTTCCCTATCTTCTTCCTCATTTCAGTGTGTTGTCATTTGACCAAAGGGGCGCTGGTCAGTCTGAGAAAGTGCGGGATTCATTTGGAATCGACGATTTGGTAAATGATGCGGCGGAATTGATTGACTATGTCGCGGGGGATGTCCAATGCCATCTCGTTACGATCGCTGCCTCGGGTCTTCAGGCGCTGCGGTTTTATGAGAGATTCGACGCGCGGGTCAGATCCCTCACGATGTGCAACCCGGCTCTTGGAGTAGATCCCTCAAGGGCTCAGGCGCTTGAGGATAGGGCCGATATCGCCGAATCCAGCGGTATCAGGGCTGGGCTGGAAACAACTCTCGACAAGTCGTATCAGCCAGAACTTAGAGACGATAAGGTCTATCCGGAAGTTCGGGGCCGTTATCTGTCCAATGATCCATTTGGATTTGCGGAGGCTAATCGGGTGTTAGCCAGGACTGATATGAGGGGCATACTTACCAAATTGCGCTGCCCAACAATGGTGATCGCCGGTCGTCAGGACCAAGTGAGGCCATTCGTGGGCAGCGAAGAGATTGCAACTCAGATCCCGGGATCACGATTCGAGCTGATTGACGGCGGACACTTTCTTACTGTCACATCACCTGATGAGGTCGGCAATTTGCTGATGGATTTCCTTACCTCGGTCACTCAATAGGATTTGAGTACGCTTCCCGCGTCGGTTGAGGAGGCGGAAAGCGTATGAAATAACCTAATTCAGAATTTGCGGCTCATCTATCCGTAGGTGGGTACGAATAAGTCATCAACCGAAACCGGACTTGCAATCATGTCCTGGTCGACGAGATAGGTAACAAGCGCTTCAAGGGTCTTTCGATTTGGCTCAACACCGTATGGCCAAGGGTCACCATTGAAGATATCGTAGATCTCGTCTATGTCCCGCATCAGCCACGGGGTCATATACCGCAGAGCGCGCAAATTGTACATTTTTTTCAGAGCCAGTTTTTTTGATTCCACGAAAGCGTTGTAAAGGCTTGTGGCGACAAAAGGATAGCGCTCATAGATCTCTTTCTTGATTGCGATTAGATGCATGATGGGATAGATACCGGTTCGCTGGTAGTACTCCTTTTCCAGCTCAACATAGTTAGGAAAGAGCCGATCAACCTTCGGATTGGTGCGAATTGATTCGGGGAGGCTCGTTCCGATTGTGCCGTCGATCAATCCTTCGTCGATCAGTTGGCTCAGTGACTTGCCGGTATTGTTGATTTCGATGTTTGCCGGTTTGAGCAGCGGAAGCACGGTTGGGCTGCCGTGGGCACCTACGGTATTGACCGCTCCTTGTACCCACTGAATATTTTTAATGTCCACGCCGCATTCATGTTGCAGGTACCCTCGGATGAAAATTGCGGCGCTAATTGTGTACAGTGGTACCCCAATTCGTCGTCCTTCCAGGTCTTTTGGGGAATTGATGCCCCGGTCTGTTCTGATTGAAATGAAACCGGTGCGGAACGTTCGCGAGGGGAAGATTGGAATTGCAACGAATGGGCAAGCGTTATTGGCGAAACGTTGGACAAACTCTGAACCTGAGTATTCAGAGACATCAAACTCAAGACCGCCGGACATGCGGTCAAAAATAACTCTGGGCTCGTCGAACTGCATGAAGTTCAGTTCTATACCCTCGGGCTCCACCTCGCCAGTGTAGATAGCCTGCATCCTGTCATACATTGCCGAGGCGAATGTAAGTTTCAACTTAGCCATTTAGGCCCCCCTGATGATCAATAGTTCTTCTAATGTTAGCCATGTAACTGTTTGAGAAATGTATTATTGCGAGTCAGGCACGGAAATTCCAGGGGGTTACTCTTCATCCAGGACTCTATTTCGTAACATTCCGACACCCTGAACTTCGACCTCCACCACGTCCCCTGGCACGAGATAAACGGGTGGGTCCAAGTGGGATCCGGCTCCTGTTGGAGTTCCAGTCAAAATAATGTCACCAGGCAGCAAAGTGATAAAGGTACTGATGTAATTTATTAATTCGTCAAAATGCCAAAACATGTTTTTGGTGGAATTGTTCTGGCGTACCTTTCCGTTGACCCTAGTGGTCAATGTAAGTTCGCCCGAGGGGTCAAGCTCGTCGGTGGTCACAATCCACGGGCCGATACTTCCCGAGCGCTCGAAGTTCTTACCCTGAGTCACATTCTTTGAGCCGTGTTTGACCCAGTCACGGACTGTTCCTTCGTTTGCGGCAGTGATGGCGGCAATGTGTTCATAGGCACTTGCGTTCGGAATGTGTCGTCCCGGTTTTCCGATGACCAGTGCCACCTCACCTTCATAGTCGAGTTGATCTGAAACTTTTGGTCGAATTATGGGTTGTTCATGTGGCGAAAATGAAGACGGGAACCGGACGAAGAGATTGGGGTAAGAACCTCTTTTTATCTCGCCCTTGTACTCCTCCTCGCGTTCAGGGTAGTTGATCCCCACGCAGATGATTTTCTCTCCGCCAGGAACTGGAAGACTAAGACTGATGTCGCTAAGTGCGTAATCCGGCTTCTCGTTGGTGAACTTCCGGGCCGAATCGACCGCATCGGACTGTAACAACTGAAGTATGGACTTTTGTTCGAGGCGGGAGCCCAGGTCGATAATACTGTTATTGTTGGAAATGACACCATAGGAGTCCCGGCCATTGACATTGTACGATGCCAGTCGCATTTTAATCTCCCTCTGTTGAGTAATTGTGGGTCTGTAGCAACAGGTTTAGGCAGGCGCCCAAATTGCTGGTTATACAAAAGTTGCAGCCCCGTTCTACGGAACAGGGCTGCGGAGTTCTGCTCACACTTCGAGCTGGATCACATTCCCGCCATTATCCTTGCCCTGAGCGCGGTATTGGCCGATATTTCTCATGAGCGCAGCATCGGAGACGCTGTAAAGGATGGTGTCTTTATCAGAGGTGTTAACGTGACGCCGCCAAAGGAAGTTGGGTACCGCGATAACATCATTTGGTTTCCAGTCGAATTTTTGCCCGTTGATTTCGGTGTACCCCGCGCCCTCGATTACCACGTAGTAACCACTGGAGGTCTCTCTTTTCAGCAGGGTGGCTTCGTGGGGACGTAGAAGCTGAGCCCCATATCTCAAGGTGGGAAATACGGATTCCCCTGTCACTGGATTTACCAGCTCCATTTGAATTCCCTCGTAGGGGTCTCCCGCTTCATCCTTTAGATCTATGAGAGTATTTCTAATGTCGGTGCCAGCGTAATGGAAGAGCGGAGTAAGTCTTTGGCTGAAACCCCGCTGATGGGAGACAAATGTGGGCCTAAGACCTCCGTTGTTGTAAAGCTTTTGCGAATATCCGTCCACGTGTCTCACTGGCTGTACCTTATCTGTGGTGCCGAACGCACCTTGGAAGTCCTGGTCCACCCAGGCACAGTCGAGATACTCCATCAACGGCCAATCGAGGGTGTCAATCCAGACTACGGGCTCTTCACCGTCATTTCCGTGGTCATGCCAAGTGCCATTTGGGGTAAGGATGACGTCACCCCTGCGCGCTTCGCAACGTTCACCTTCGATATTGGTGTAGCCGCCATTATTGGTCAGAATTGTTCTGCTGGCGTTTGGGCTATGAACGTGGGCAGGTGCGACGTCTCCTGGATTGTAGATGGAAATCGAACACCTGATCGTATTGGTGACCTGGATCCTATCAGTTAGTCCGGGGTTCATTAACACTATGCTCTGCCTGTCAGCAAACTCGACCGGAGAAACATCAGCGTTGGCGGCTATTTGGGAAATTTTTTCCAAATAGGGTCGGTAGTCGTTCCACCTCCATCGGTACGGAAGTGGTTTGAGTTGGTTTTTACCAACCTGGCCGCTTGCAAGTTTACCAGTGTCATCGGTCCCAGCAGTAGAAAACCACGGTTCCTGAGCAGGTGCATTCCTTTGGGTCCTGATCCAAAATTGTAGTTTCTTGGCTTCGGGATTTAATTCTTCCATTTTCTCCCGGGCGGTGATCTTATGGTCCTCCGTGGTGTCCTTGATTTCTTTCAATACCGGTGTTGTGACACTTTGCTGTACTGTCATTTGTCCGCTCCTTTCGTTTTCCTTATATTTGTCCGCTATTAACTCTGTTTTTATAAAAACTCCATTATGGCTGATAGAAAGTCATGAGGGTTTTCCAAATTGCATAGGTGTCCTGCCCCGGAAATGGATTTGAACTCGGAGTTTGGCACTGTATCGCTCAATGACCGTGTTCCGCCTATGACTGCGTCTTGCTCACCTGCTATGAATAGGGTGGGGACTTTGAGAGTTTCCAGATCAGCGCGTAGATCAAAGGTGGAAAGTGCATACGCTGACCCAACGAATCCCGGTACCGGTGTAGCCTTGATCATTGAAGATACCTTTTCGACCACCGGGTTCATTGATGCCAGCGTTGCTTGGGTAAACCAGCGTCCAACTGTTTCCTCTACTATTGCGTCCATTCCTCCGGCCAGGACCTTATCGATTCGTTCCAGCCACTGTTGAGCTGATGCCGGGCTCGCAGATGGTCCACAGTCGCATACCACAAGCTTGTCAGTCCGGTCCGGATGCTGTTTGGCGAAGGTAAGGACTGTCATTGCGCCCATGGAAATACCTACGAGCCTCGCTGATACAATATTTAAGGAATCCATTAATCTGAGCAAATCCTCGGAGAGGATATCGATGGTGTACCGCCCCTCCGGGGCATCGCTCAGTCCGTGTCCCCGCTGGTCATAGCGTAGGATTTGGAACCGGTCCATCAGTGGTGTTACCTGTTCGGTCCAAAGGTTCATATCGGTGGCAACGGAGTTGGAGAAAATCAGCCAAGGTAGACCCGGCTCACCGTCTATCCGGTAATTCAACTCGATTGATCCGGTGGTTGATTTCATGTTCTGTCATTTCCAATTTGTGTAGTGATTTCATCTGGGTGAATAACCAGATGGCAAAGCTGTTGGGGCCTTAGGGTGAGCCTTGAGGCGGATTAGCGAAACGGTTGCAGATCCGATCTGAAACCGTGGAATTCCCAGTGGTTGCCAGTCGCTCAAGGATTTGTTTGAGTCAAATCAGCGCTTCGGATTCCGGCTGACAATGTTAGAACGTCTAAAGGCGCATTTCGGTCCGAATTGGTAAATTCATCCGTTGTAAAGTCCACTATTGCTGTCGCACCCCCTCGGCGATTGCTCGAAGCGTAAAGAATTTTAAGTTATCTTAGAGAAGTTAAACCAGACTGAGCATCACGTTTTATTTTGATAATACAGTATCACTATTGGGGCTCTACTTCTGTTTACCGCCCGACCCAAGGAGGCTGTAGTGGATCTGGGTGGTTTAGATCCGGACTAGTTCAACTTAGATGTGCCTGAATGAAGGACTTCATAATGTTGTCGTAGCTTTGAGGGTGGAAATTCCAGGATTCAAGATGCCCGGCGCCCGGAGTCGTTACGTATTTGACCAGATCTGGCCTGTCCTTCGCCAGTTCGTCTGATGTTACGGCCGGTACAGTTTTGTCGCTGAGTCCTTGAAACAACAGAATTTGGGTATCTAGTTTATTGGCCTTGGCAAGGTAGTTCAATTGGTTCCATGCGACTCCATAGCGCCATGAGGAAATCCATTTGGCCACATCGGTCAGACTTTGGGGCAATGGAAGTCCAATCAGAGGCAGGTCCATCTCAGAGGCGTTGAAGTCGACTGTTTTTGAGAAGTTCACCATCGGCGCATCCAGCACTACCGCGCTGACCCGCGAGGCCAGATTCGACTGGAGTAGGAAGTTAGTCACAATTCCACCGCCCATGCTGTAGCCAAGCAGAATTACGTGCTGTGCGCCATGAGCCAAGGCGTAGCTGACGGCAGCCTGGAGATCCTGCCACTCGGTTAGTCCATATCTGAGAAGATCCGATTTGGACTGCGGAGCGCCAGGATCATTGCGGTATGAAATCATCAGAGTTGGCAGTCCCAGGTTGTGCAGTGTCGGGAGAGCTTTCATTCCATCCAACAGGGTCATGGCATTTCCATGGACAGTTATCGCCCAGGTGCTGCTGGTTCCCGGAATGAACCAGGACGGATAGTTGCCAAGCGGGCCTTTGTAGCTGACGATCTGGTAGTTAATTCCGAAAGCGACTTTGGGGTTAACTGGAAACGCATTCGAGTCAATCGCCACTTCTTGTCCAGGGACGGGGTCGTTGCCGGTGATGAGTTTGAATGCCCGAGTCACGCTGTGTGTCGATACGCTGTCGATAGTAGAGATCTGACCGTACCCGCTCGGCCATTGCAGTCCCCAAATACCTTTTGTGGTAGCTTCGTACGGAGTGGAGGATGAGGTGTCCAAAACTATGGAGGTGCTTGAAACCCCGGCCACCGGTATGGAGTATGACGGTTTCAGTGACCGTCTGGCCGCACCGGAAAGTCCGATCTTGTAGAGCTGGTTGGAGAAGTACAAGCCCCCGCCACCATAGAACAGGATTGCCAGGACGGCCAGGATAATGATTGCCCGTTTCGCGATCCTTTTTCTAAGTTTAGTTCGAGCTTTTGTCGGTAAACTCTCAGGTGAAACTGTTTCAGTCATCACTTTGTAAATAGCCCCCCAAATCATCTGAAGCGCCATTGTAGTCGGTACGGAATTTATCCGCAGTTTGAAAATAAGTTATTAGCACGAGGTTCAAATAGGAGCTTAGAAACTGGTCTGTGGCGCGGAAACCGAAGTTATTCGATTTCTTTGGGTGTGATGAAACTGAAGCTGGTGATAACCGGATTGCTCAAATCCCATGACCCATTCTCAAGCGCGATGATCGCAAGGGAACCAGTGGGGTATTTATCCGAGATACGCGTTCTTTGTAAACCGGGCGGCGCAAATGTGAGGGCAATGGATTGGATTCCGGGGTTGTGTCCAATGATCATGACTTCCTTTTTGGAGTCTGGAACTTCTGCAAGCCGTTCAATGACATGGACTGGATCGAAGGTATACAAGGAGTCGTCAATGATGACTTCCGCGATTTTTTCCAACACGGGCTTAATGGCTTCCAACGTCTGAGTAGTTCTCAATGCCGGTGAGCAAAGAACTACCTCGATTGGCAGATTTTCCCTTTTGATATAAGAGGCTATCTTCGAAGCGTCGCGTAGGCCCC
>JABEUP010000041.1 GCA_013044365.1 Acidimicrobiaceae bacterium | reverse complement strand
CGACGGAGAGTCAAGGTCACCAGTCGTCATTGCCTCCAATTACTGAAATAGGCATCGGTGCACTTGTACTTGTGGTGGTTGGAGGGATATATATGTCTGCCTATTATCCAGGGAGAGCTTCACTCTTATTACCTACGATTCTTGCTTTATGTTCAGGGTTGATGGTTATTTCCAACATCATTTCTTTGGCAAGGTCAAAGGCACTGGCCCGGGGCATATTTTTCAAAGTGGATAAATGGGCGCTTCTGGCATATGTGGTAGTTGCCGGGATGCTGGAGTACGTCTTTACCTTTGACGGGACACATGACAAAGCATTACTGCTGTTGAGTTCGATGCTATTGATTTTTGCTGTAAATATTCCAATAATCATTGCGTTTACGGTTGCCAGGTACGCCGACACCTCAGGGGCGAATTCTTAGTGGCTTTCGTTCCTTTGGTGGAACTGCGCGCGGGATCTCCGCTCGCTGTACCAAGCGGGTAATTTTCAGGGTTATGCTTTTCGGTCGTGGATGTCAAAAAGAGTAGAGTTTTTCCTTTGTTGGCGCTGGTTGGACCTACGGCATCGGGTAAGACCCAAATTGCCATGGAACTGGCCGCAAAGTTCGACCGCTTGGAGCTGGTTAGCATTGATTCCATGACTGTCTATCGCTTGATGGACGTCGGTACGGCAAAGCCGGGGCAGAAAGATCTTGAAGGAATTCGATACCACCTACTTGATATGGTCGATCCATGGGAAGAGTACTCAGTTTACGAGTTTCAGCGTGACGCGAGACTGGTGCTTAATGAAATTGCCGAACGGAAGGGCATTGCTTTATTGGTTGGAGGGACGGGTCTGTATTACCAGGCGATGGTGGATGGGCTGGTGATTCCGGGGCGCTGGCCTGAGATTCGTATTGAGTTAGAGGCAATAGCTGGAACAGAGCAAGGTGTGGCCCTACTATATGAGCGACTTCGGAAATTGGATCCTATTGGCGCAATGAAGATGCAACCAACTAATGCCCGTCGTATAGTAAGAGCCCTTGAGGTTACATTAGGTTCGGGAAAGCCGTTTTCAGAGCATGGTCCCGGATTATTTGCCGATTCTGCTAAAACCGTGCAGGCAGTCGGAATTGATTTACCCCGATCACTGCTCTTTGAGCGCATTGAGAGAAGGCTTGACCACCTTTTGGCGTCAGGATGGACAGAGGAGGTTGCCAATTTAATAAATGATCCACGTGGCGCCTCAAGAACTGCCCGGCAGGCACTCGGATACAAAGAGATAATTAATTTCCTGGAGGGGAATTCAACTTTAGAGGAGGCGCGCCTTGAAATACTTTCCCGATCCAAGAGGTTTGCCAAGCGCCAACTTGCATGGTTTAGGCGGGACCCAAGGATAGCCTGGTTTAACACTGCGGAAAGCGCGAAAATAGAACTAGTTTCAATATTGTCAAGCATCGCAAAATTTCCCTCCAGCGATCAATGAGGAAGTGACTGGTCAAGTTGGACAAAGAGCTATTTTTATCAAAGCATCATGGTTTGAGCAATGACTTTCTGGTACTGCTAGATATGGCTGCAACAATTTCACTAGAGCTTCCGGAAATAGTCGCTCTGCTGGATAGGCGCATCGGTATTGGTGCGGACGGGCTGATGCATGTAACACCTGCTACAGCTGATTCGCCATCCGTGGCCAGGATGACTCTTTATAACTCCGACGGATCGCGCGCCGAGATGAGCGGCAACGGCATCAGGTGTCTTGCGCAGGCACTAATCGATACTGGCATTGCGCCGCTCGGTTCATTTTCAGTCGACACCGATGCAGGGGCTATCGAGATCGAGAGTCACTCCGCTTTAGGTGAACCAGTAGCCTTGATTTCCGTGGCGATGGGGATACCTAAGATTTTCGAGTCAGTGGTAAGAACAATTGATTTGATTGAGTACAGAGCAGTACGTGTTGATATAGGTAATCCCCATCTGGTTCTCTTGCCAACGACACCTATGTCGGGGGATCAATTCGCCTCGTTAGATATTGCAAGGATCGGGCCGGAATTAGAGTCAGAATATCCCGCCGGAATCAATGTTGAGTGGGTTATACCCCAAAGCAATCGTCATGAAATGTTACTAAGGGTTTGGGAAAGAGGTGCAGGCGTTACCCAGGCTTGCGGTACCGGAAGTACCGCAAGTTCATTTGTTGCAAATAGGCTTGGGCTAATTGATGATGTGGTGGTGGTGCACAATCCCGGCGGTGATTTGACCGTCCGCATTGGAGAAGACACTTGCTACCTGACTGGCCCTAGCCAGAAGGTATGCGAAGTCCAGGTGACAGCCAGTCACCTTCAGGCTATGGCGGCTTTGGTCAAGTGACATTAATTGATCGTTCTTTCAAGGAGAAAATCATTCTTGTCGGTGTGGCGTTTTCAAGTTCGCAACTAGGCGAGGTGGAGGATTCCCTTGACGAGCTGGCGCTTCTTGTCGACACAGCTGGCGCAGAGGTGGTGGACAGAGTTATACAACGCAGGACTGAACCTGACCCTGCAACCTACGTCGGGAAAGGAAAGGCGGAAGAACTCCACTCTTTGTCTGAGACTCTAGATGTAGATACGGTTGTGTTTGATGACGAATTATCCCCAGCTCAACAGCGTAATCTGGAGAAAATTCTCGGTCGAACAGCTATCGATCGAACTGCAGTGATTCTGGATATCTTCGCACAAAATGCATCGTCCATGGAAGGCAAGACTCAGGTTGAGCTTGCTCTTCTAACCTACCGGTTGCCACGATTGCGAGGGAGGGGAAAGTCTCTTTCTCAGCAGGTGGGAAGAATTGGAACGCGTGGTCCGGGCGAAACGAAACTTGAAGAGGATCGCAGAAGGTTACTTGCCCGAATATCAAAGCTGAAAGCCGATCTCAAGGAGCTCTCAAATACCAGAAAGGTACAAAGAAAGGCTCGAATCAAGTCGCGCGTGGCTTCGGTCTCCCTTGTGGGTTATACCAACTCTGGAAAATCAACCCTACTCAATTCATTGACTGATGCCGATGCCTTTGTTGCAAATAAGTTGTTTGCGACCTTGGATCCCAGAACCAGAAGACTTGATCTTCCAGGCGGCGAGGCGATCTTGTGCTCGGATACGGTTGGTTTTGTGAAAAAACTGCCCCATCAGCTGGTTGAGGCATTCCGCTCAACTCTTGAAGTGGTTGCCGAATCCGACCTGCTTTGTCATGTTGTGGATGCATCCGGAACAGATATTGAAGGCAGAATTCAGGCAGTTCACACGGTATTGGGCGAAATTGATGCCGGGAAGGTAGATGAGATCCTTGTTTTTAACAAGATTGATTTGATAGACGAGTCTGATCTGGCCGCGCTGAAAATGAAATATCCGGATTCTGTCTACGTTTCGGCGCTTGAGCGCCGCGGGCTGGATGATATCCTCGAAAATATCGCCTCGGGTCTAAGGGCTATGGCTGGAGTAGTAGAACTTTTGGTACCCTACGATCGAGGAGACGTAGTTGCAAAGTTGCATCGCGAGGGCGAGGTGATCTTCCAACGAGAGTCTGAAGACGGATTTAGGCTTAAGGCCCGATTGGAGGGTGCCTCACTGGCATTGTTTCGCGAATATCAAGTGAGCCCTAACCTTTGATCCGATTGAGATGTTTAGGCTGGATAGGAATCATTGGATTGCGTTTAAGATTGCTACCATCTTGTTCGCGAATTCAAATAGTGGAATCAGAGTTAGGGCTGGAGACGATTGAGGTTGTTATCTGACGTGTTTTCGGGATTTACGCCGCCGCCATATCCGTATGATCGGCTTGAATCGGTTGCGGAGATAGCAAAAGGCCATTCCGGTGGAATGGTGGATCTAAGCGTTGGAACACCAATCGACCCACCTATCAAAGAGGTGGTCGACGCACTGTCAAGTTCGGATACGGAACGCGGATATCCTACTTCACTTGGCTCGCTTGCGTTGAGGAGTTCCATGCGCGAGTGGCTGGCGCGGAGATTTAATGTCGATGTTCCACTTGCTAATATTGCAAGTTGTATCGGTACTAAAGAGTTTGTTGCAAGTACTCCTTGGTATTTGAAATTGCGTGATCCGTCCAAGGACACCGTTCTCTACCCGGCTGTTTCATATCCGACCTATGCGCTGGGAGCCGAGTTGGCCCAATGTCGAGCAGTGCCTGTTGCGGTTGGTGAAGATGGCAAGTTGGAGCTTGAATCTATTTCCAGGTCGGACCTAGACCGGGCTGTAATGGTGTGGTCCAACTCTCCGTCGAATCCCACGGGGGAGCTTGATGACCTTAAGGCTCTATACGTCTTTGCAAATGAGACAGGTGTTCCTGTATTCTCGGACGAGTGCTACTCTGAATTTACCTGGTCAACCTTACCGGATTCGATCCTTAAATACGGAAGCAACAATGTTGTGGCGGTCCATTCGCTTTCCAAGCGTTCAAACTTGGCTGGCATAAGGGTCGGTTTTTACGCCGGTGACTCGGGGATCGTTGATTACTTATCGCTGGTAAGAAAGCATGCCGGAATGATGATTCCTGGTCCGATGCAGTACGGTGCCTCGATCGCTTTCAAGGATGATAGCCATGTGGAAGCACAACGTCATGTGTATCATGACCGTCTCGGGTTCATGGTGGGCGTGTTTAGCGGGCTCGGTTACGACGTATCTATTCCAAAGGGCGGCTTCTATCTCTGGTTTAGATCTGAATTAGATGATGGATTTGCGTTAGCGGCTGAGTTGGCGAGAGAGCTGGGAATCTTGGTTTCGCCCGGGGAATTTTATGGTGCGTTTTCGCGGCCGTTTGTTCGCGTAGCGATGGTGGCTGATATGAGCAAGCTAGAGTTAGTGGCCCAAAGGGCTAAGAACAGGGATAGGTATTGATGTCTGATTTGGAATCACGAATCGAAGAACTTTGGGTTCGCAGGAGTGAAGTAGATCCCTCTGACGTTGAGGCGAGAGATCTTGTCCATCAGGCGATCGATCTTCTTGATTCTGGTAATGCCAGAGTTGCTGATATCGACCCGACCAATGATGAGGTTGTCGTGAATCAGTGGCTGAAGCACGCAATATTGATGCTATTTCGGTTTTCAGAATTGAAAACTATGGATCTTCCGCCATTTGAGTTTGTTGACCGTGTTCCTTTGAAGACAGATTTTGCGTCCCGGGGGGTTCGCGTAGTCCCAGGTGCGTCCGCACGGTGGGGTTCGTTTCTGGAGCCCGGCGTCACGCTAATGCCCAGCTACGTTAATATCGGTGCGCGCGTGGGATCGGGAACCATGGTGGACACATGGGCAACTGTCGGATCATGCGCCCAGATTGGAAAAAGAGTTCACCTTTCGGGCGGTGTTGGAATTGGCGGGGTTCTAGAACCAGTCCAGGCTTCACCTGTGGTGATCGAGGACGAAGCCTTCATCGGTTCGAGGGCAATGATTACCGAAGGTGCAAGAGTTGGCGAAGGTGCGGTAGTAGCTGCGGGAGTGATCTTGAATCCTTCGATTCCCGTTATCGATTCGGAAACCGGCAAGGAGATTTCTCGTGGCCATATACCACCATGGTCTGTGGCCATCAACGCGACCCGTTTAAAGAAATTTTCCGGAGGGGAGTTCGGACTTCCTTGTGCACTTGTGATCAAACACCTGAGTGAAGGCGAGCGTCATGACAAGGCTGGGCTAAATGACCTGCTCAGGGAGCACGGTATCGCGACTTGAAACATCGCGCCGATTGTTTGGCAGAAGGAGATATTGCTAAGTTATGGGTACTGATCTTGCGGCGCTTTGCAGAGACATGGTTGCGATCCCCTCGGTTTCTCAGCGAGAGAAGAGTTTGGCAGATTTTGTTGTTGAATATTTGGGCGGCGTGAAAGGTCTGGATACTACCCGAATTGGCAACAATGTGGTAGCCAGATCATCTTTCGGGAGGCAATATAGAATTCTGATTGCCGGCCATTTAGATACTGTGCCGCCTGATGACAATTTGGTACCACTGGTGCGCGACGGTAGGATCTATGGCCTCGGCAGCGCTGACATGAAATCAGGACTTGCAGTTATGCTCGGCCTGGCGGATCAAGTTACCAGCTTTTCGATGGATGTTACTTTCATTTTCTATGTTTGTGAAGAAGCCGTAGCTTCATTGAGCGGACTAAAGGAAATCGAGCGATCCGACGAGGAAATTTTTGCCAGCCAGGCGGCAATTCTTATGGAGCCTACCTCGTCCCGGATTGAAGCTGGCTGCCAGGGGACAATGCGCATTAGATGTGACATTAGGGGTAAACGGGCGCACACTGCCAGACCTTGGGTGGGAGTAAATGCAATCCATCGGCTCGGAGAGCTTGTCCAGCGTATTTCCAATGCTGAGCTTGAAGATCCCGTAATTGATGGCCTGCAGTTTCGGGAAGCACTTCAAGTGGTAAAAATTAGCGGTGGAGTTGCTAACAACGTCGTTCCGGATCTGGCATCGATAGTGGTAAATCACAGATTTGCACCGGATAAAGGGATTGAAGAAGCGTTTGAGTCGGTTAGGCACCTGCTAGGTGACCTCATCGATCAGGACAACGGCGACGAGGTGGTTCTAGAGGAGGGTGTCCTGGGGGCAATGCCCAACCTGGACAGTCCGTTTATTGCCAAGTTGTTAGAAATAACAGGTGAAATGCCGAAAGCCAAGTTGGGATGGACAGATGTTGCGTTCTTTTCCGCTCGTGGGATACCGGCTACCAATTTCGGGCCAGGCGATCCGCTCGTGGCGCATACCAAAGATGAGTTTGTTGAAGTCAAAGAAATAGATTTGGCTTTCAACGCTATGAATTATGCGCTACGTGTTTAGAGTGCGCGAAGGACGTTTACAACCCTGCCATAGATCGTCACTTGGTCTGCGGGGAATACCATCGGAGTAAAATCAGGATTCGACGGGATTAGGGTAACGTATCCTCCATTGTTGGTAACTCTTTTGATAGTTGCTTCATCATTTGGGGTTCCCACCACTGCGATGTGATTAGGTTCAACAGTCTGTTGCCGCCGCACCACGACGTAATCTCCATCAAGTATTGCGTCGCCGATCATCGATTCCCCCTTTACGGTTAATACAAAGAGTTCACCATTGCCCGTAAGAGATCTGGGCAAAGTGAAAGAATCGATGATTTCCTGTTCGGCGTAGACTCCTGTGCCAGCTGCCACACGTCCTACGAGAGGTACCAGCACCGTCTCGGATTCGTTGACCAAGTCTCCACCGGTCTCATTGTCCCAGTTGATAGTGATACTTCTCGGTTTAGTCGGGTCTTTTCGAAGGTAGCCGAGTTCCTGCAATGCTTTGAGCTGTGCATGCACCGAAGAAGAGGAGTTGAGACCTACTGCTTCTCCAATTTCCCGAACAGACGGTGGAAATCCACGCAATCGTTGTTGCGAAACAATAAATTCCAGTATCGAGCGCCTTATTGGCGTTAATGCTTTTGCTCTTGGCCCGGTCATTTTCCTCCACAACTGTCACAGCCATCTTAGATAATTAGATGGCATGGCCCAGGATTTCACTGATTTACCTAAGATAGCAGGTTTGATTAGAGTATGCAAACAAATGTTCGAGTAAATGGTGGAGACGAACAGGTGTTCGACTATGATAGGGAAAATGGAACGGTCCTAAATTGGATTGGAGAAGAACCAGTGTCTGCAGTTCAGGGAACTTTGTTGGAAAGGCAGTATGATCCGAAAAGTTTGCGAGTGGTGTGCGGCGATCAAGGCGGCAGCCGGCACCATGAGCATAGCGGGCGTTCTGTTCTGAAATCCCTTAGAATCGTTGTAATCCTCGGGATGATAACGATTCTTCTTCTTGGCGCATACTCCGTTGGAGTTTCAAATTCTTCAAGCCGAGCCAGATTGTCAGCAGATAATTCGTTATCTGGGGGGTCATATCTTTCCTATACCGTAAAGCCGGGTGATTCCGCATGGTCGATTGCATCTGCGATTGCAGCAAAGCCATCCCTGGTGCCTTCCGTTGCAAGCGAGATTATTTATTTAGAGGGCAGTTCGACGCTTCTCCCTGGAACAGTGTTGAACCTTAAGAATTGATTTAGCGGTACTTCTCTCATTGTGTTACCGGACGCATTGTTAGCTATCCCTGTAGGATCATACTATGTAATATGGTCTGAGGCGGTGAACTGTTTAGTTGCGTTGTCCGGTGTGCGGTGAGTTAGAGGATAAAGTTATCGATTCAAGAACCGCCGAGGATGGTCGTTCTATCAGAAGGCGTCGTGTCTGCCTTATGTGTGGACGGCGTTTCACGACTTTCGAACGCATCGAGGAGCTTTCACTGGCGGTCGTCAAGCGTTCTGGTCACCGGGAGCCTTTTGATCGATCGAAAATTGTAGCTGGCCTGAAGTCGGCGCTTAAGAACAGACCTGTTTCAGAGGACCAAATCGAAGCCGTGGCAGCTGATATCGAGGACGTGTTACGTTCTGAAGGGTCCGAGGTATTATCTGAAACGGTGGGCAAGATGGTTCTAGAACATCTAAGAGACCTTGATGAGGTAGGTTACCTTAGGTTTGCCTCGGTTTATAAGGGTTTTGCGGATGTCAAGGATTTCCAGCGTGAGTTCAGCTATCTTTACAAGGACACGGAGCCAAAAACCCCCAAGAGTTAGCGTATGCTAGACATGTAATCGGCCCACTGTGAGCGAGGTTAACTCCCAGATGTTTGATGCGAAGCACATGGCGGTATGTGCCACGCGAATTATACCGGCTTCTGCAAGTGATATTTTTGATATCCTTGCCACGCCGGCTATGCATGCGAAGATTGATGGGTCCGGGACCGTTAAGGGCACGGCTCATGGACCTGAACGACTTTATCTTTCCGCAAGGTTCGGGATGCGGATGCGATTTGTCATTCCTTATCGGATCACCAACACGGTAATCGAATTCGACGAAGGCAAACTGATTGCTTGGCGTCACTTCGGTGGTCATATTTGGCGATATCGACTTAATGAAATTGGTTCGCCAGGTAATCCGCGGTTGACTGAAGTTACCGAGTGTTTTGACTACTCCACTGCTCGAAGTACTCGGTTTATTCAGCTAATTGATGCGCCGGTGCGGAACTTAATTTCGATAGAAAAAACTTTGGAACGAATCGAACAAATATTAAATTAATCCTCGCCAAATGGGAGGTAGGGAAGAAGCTTTGCCTGTAGGAAATTTGCCAGTTCCAGGTTTGATGCCGCAACTGTCAATTCCCTTGAGGGCTCGCCGTTGTTGGATCCGCATGCAAATCCGCCGGCTTCTCTAACGATAAGAGTTGCAGCCGCATAATCCCAAGGCCAAAGTCCGGCTTCGTAATAACCATCGATTCGTCCTTCCGCGACAAAGCAGAGGTCCAGGGATGCCGCACCGGTTCGTCTTATGTCCCTGACTTCACCAATTATTGTGGTAAGGAATTTCGCCTGAGCAATTCGCCGCATAGCGCTATAGCCGAAACCGGTTCCAATCAGCGAGTTGGATGTATCCACTTGGTTACGAACGTGAATTGGATTTGAATCTTTGAATGCACCCATGCCTTTACCTGACCAGTAAACACATTGTTCAGGTATATTAAAAACGGCCCCGGCCACAACGGTATCATTTTCGAGGACCCCCACGGAAACTGAATAGCTGGGGAATCCGTAAATGAAATTCGTAGTTCCGTCAATTGGATCAACAACCCAGGAAATATCTGAGGACCCATTATGTTCGGCGCCCTCCTCGGCAATTATCGAGTCATTTGGGAATGCTTTTTGGATCCGCTCGACCAGGTATCTTTCGCAAACCTTGTCAACGTCAGTCACCATATCGGTCGTTGTGGATTTGGAGGCGACGGAAAAATGGCGATTTCTCGATAAACTGACCAATTCAGCCGCATCCGTGGCAAATGTCTTTGCGGCCTCTACCAGAATTTGATAGTTTTTCATATATCCAAGCTAGGCGCTATCACAATCCTAGGGATCCCTGGACGGTTGAATTGGCAGAGCATCAGTGATTTTAGGATTTGTAAATTTTGCCTCAGCTGATGATTCTCAAAGGATCTAAGGTATTTATTTGAGGTGGACATTTCGCGGTAGCGGCGGGTTCGGACAAGACTTTCGGCAATAAGTTGCGCAGTAGGAATGGGACATAGTGGGTCGACTGTATTCGATAGTGCCAGCATCGGCATTGGCATTTTATGCCCATCCCGATGATGCAGACGTGTCCTGTGGCGGCACCTTGGCTCTGTGGGCGGAACTCGGAACAAGGGTGGGCTTGGTAGTTTGCACCAAGGGCGAAAAGGGTACAATAGACGCGTCAAAGGATGTTGCAAAGCTGGAGGCTGAAAGGCGTCTGGAGCTTGAAAAGGCTAGGAAGATTGTGGGAATCTCTGAGCTGGTAAATCTCTCGATTGCAGATGGATGCGTTGAGAATTCCGTGCAGTTCAGGGAACAAATCGTCCGCCTCGTCAGACAGTTCAAACCTGATACCGTGCTCTGTCCAGACCCCACGGCTGTTTTTTTTGGTTCGGGATATTACAACCATAGAGATCACCGTGAGCTTGGATGGTCTGTTCTGGATTCCGTTTCTCCTGCTGCAAGCCTGCCGCATTATTTTCCGAACGAAGGGCCAGCCCACCAGGTGGGCACGGTACTGTTGTCGGGTTCATTGGAGGCGGATGCATTCGTAGATGTGACCAGGACGATTCAAAAGAAGTTGGACGCAGTTCTCTGCCACCAATCTCAAATCGGTGATCGTGAGGATTGGATGCGCGAGGTGATCTCAACCAGGGCCAAAGACACTGCCCGATCTTTGGGTATTGGATTTGCGGAGGCGTTCCGTCTAATCGAGCTGGGAGCGTGAAATGTCAATGCCGTTCATCGTTGAGATAAAGGGTCCGGGTCATCACGAGCGGTCGGAATATGCAGGTTCAGTGGTGAAGATCATTTCTGGACTTGGGAAGGTAGTGGCAGTTGAGGCTGATTTGCGTCCTAGATTGGCGGGTGATTTGGCGGAGATGCTCGAACTCGGGGCCAGGGAGGTTCTTCTCTATGCTAAAGGAATGATGGCAAAAGTTGTGCTGGGTCCGGAAGTCGCATCGCGACTGGATCTTGAGGCGCTGCACGATTCTGAGATTGAAGTGATTGTGAGGTTGGTCCCTGGTGACGGAACAGTCAGGGCGGTCTTTCCTCCAACTCAAGATGCTCTTTCGTTGGCGGCTATTTCCCAGGCATTAATTGATAATCAAATTAATGTTGAGATTACCCGGTGAGGTGCTCTTCCAATGAAACAAATTAGCAAGTATTTTTCAGGTGAGGAGGGTATCTCCACTCCGAATCGTGGGTGTAAATATATTTATTGGTGTAGTAAGATATAAGCAATAAAGTAGCTATAAAGCAGAGATGACTAGCTGGCGGTTATATAACCTCCGGCGATGCGGGAAAGGAGGCGGAGGTGCCACTTTCAGAGGAGGAACATCGGATTCTCCAGGAGATAGAAAAGAACTTCTATGACAACGATCCTGATTTTGCGACCCGCGTCAAGTCGGAGACTGTTTATCGGCATGCTGGTAGAAATATTAAATGGGCATTACTAAGTTTCATTGCTGGTTTGGCTATGTTAATTCTTACCTTTGCGACTTCAGCGGTTCTTGGAAGTATTGGCTTTCTAGTCATGCTCGGATCGGCTGTAATCTTCGAGCAGAACCTTCGCCGAATGGGTAAAGCGGGTTGGAATGACATCTCGTCTTCAGTCCAGGGTAAGGGTATCAGTTCCCAGTTTGGCCACCTTTCGTCGATATTTGGAAAGCGCTTTGGACCTAAGGGCTAGGACAACGGGCCCCGGCATACTGTTATAGTGGCCGAATGGAGCATTTTTTAGCGCTTGATATTGGTGGAACTAAATTTGGAAGTGGCGTCGTCTCGGAAAAGGGCGACGTCATTTCTTATGTAGCGTCTCCTACTCCGAAAGGCGGATCTGGGACAGATCTTTGGGAACTCACAAAACAGCTAATGCACCGAGCTGCCAACAAAGCAGGTATTGAGAGTTTTTCGGCTGTTGGTATTGGCTGTGGCGGTCCTATGGATCTTTGGAGTGGTTTGGTATCGCCATTGAATATCCCGGGATGGAGAGATTTTCCGCTCAAAAAGTCGATAGAGGATGAATTTGGAATAGACGTTTATTTGGACAATGACGGGAAAGCGATTACCCTGGGTGAAGGTCTATTCGGCGCAGCCAAAAATAAGAAAAATTTTATGGCCATGGTCGTGTCAACTGGTATTGGCGGCGGGATTGTTCTCGATGGCAGACTTTTGAACGGCCGGCTGGGGAATGCTGGCCATATCGGCCATACGAATGTCGAAGCAAATGGAAATCTGTGCGGTTGCGGGGCAATTGGATGTTTGGAGGCTCAAGCGTCGGGACTTTCTATTGCTAAATATTACGGTGAGGATCCGCACCAGGCCAGCGATGATATCAAGGTGCGCTGCGGGGAGTACGTCGGACGGGGTGTGGCATCTGTGGCGTCGCTGTTGGATCTAGATCTAATAGTTGTAGGGGGATCCGTAGCTCTCGGATTTGGCGATATTTTCTTTGCGGCGGCACAGACGGAGTTGTCTGCCCGCGCAAAATTGAGTTTTTCCGGCACTACTAAAATATCGCCCGTTGAACTTGGGGAATATGGGCCTATCATTGGGGCAGCAACTGTCGCAATTTCAAAACAGAGAGGTCTTTTCTGAATCTGCCGCAGTAGGCGAACACGGAAAAGTATGTCAAAGGAATTCAAATGGATATTAGCTACCCATCTCAATCTGAGGCCTTTCGGCAGCGTATATGCGAGTTCTTAAAAAGTAATCTTCCTCAGGATTGGAGTGGTACGGGTGCCCTTGAAAAGTCAACAGTCGTCGAATTCACCGAAAGGTGGAGAAAGACGCTTTACGAAAATAACCTGTTAGCTCTGTCCTGGCCTAGGGAGTATGGCGGCGGGGGCCTGTCGCCGCTCGAACAGGTGGTTTTAGCAGAAGAATTTATGCGGGCAGGGGTTCCTCTGGGTGGGTCCAACGATCAGTTTGGTATTCAGATGGTTGGTAACACGTTAATTGAGTGGGGAACCGAGGAGCAGAAGCGGTACTTCTTGCCAAGGATACTATCCGGAGAAGATAGGTGGTGCCAGGGTTACTCCGAACCCAATGCTGGTTCGGACCTTGCCAATGTCGGGACGAAGGCCGTCCTAGACGGCGACACGTGGGTTCTCAACGGCCAAAAGATTTGGACATCGGGAGGCCAACTGGCCAACTGGATATTTGTGCTTGTTCGAACCAACCCACTTGAGGAGAAGCACAAGGGCCTTTCATTTCTCCTGGTTCCGATGAATCAACCGGGTGTCGAGGTTCGCCCGATTCAGATGATGTCGGGAGATTCGGAATTCAATGAGGTGTTCTTCACCAATGCCGTCACCGATCGCGAAAATATCATAGGCGCACCCGGAGATGGATGGGCAGTCGCGATGACCTTGCTAGGTTACGAGCGCGGAGAATCTGCAGCTACTCTGCCGATACGATTCCGCATGGAGTTGGATCGGCTATTAGAACTGGCTAAAGAGAGCGGAGCCGGTAAAGATGCGCTGATCCGACAACGCCTGGCATGGTGTTACAGCAAGGTGGAGATCATGAGGTATCTCGGTCTTAGGACTCTCACCGGTTTCCTCGGCGGTAAAAGTCCGGGTCCTGAAAGTTCGATTTCGAAACTGTATTGGTCCGAATACCATAAGGTCGTCACCGAACTGGCAATAGACATATTAGGCGCAAAGGCTTTGGCGCCCACGGGAAGAGCCCCATCCAGCGCTTTTCGCACCGATGATCCTGGGGCGCCTAATTCCTCAATGAGCTGGGTTATGACATTCCTCAACTCCAGAGCTGGGACAATTTATGCGGGAACTTCCCAAATTCAGAAGAATATATTGGCAGAAAAGGTTCTGGGTCTTCCAAGAGAGCCAAGTATAGTTTTAGGTGAAAGCCGGCGTTGATGAACAGCCCGGTTGCAAATGCGCGCTGTTTTGGTGTCCGGACGCGTAAAGGTGTTTGAATGAAGACCAATTTTAGAATGACGATGTGGCTCCTGCGATCGGCGCTGTCTTTGCTGCCCCACAACAATCTTTGGAT
>JABEUP010000256.1 GCA_013044365.1 Acidimicrobiaceae bacterium | reverse complement strand
CTCCGCAAATACTAATGTATTCGGGATATCAAGCCCAAGTGAGCTGCCGAATCATTTATTTGTCACTACTCCACAGGAATCTCGACCTCGCTATTCGCCTGCGGAGCAAACTGTGTGGTGTAAAGTTCCGAGTAAAGACCATTGCGGGCAAGCAAATCCAGATGGCGTCCCTTCTCCACGATCCGTCCTTCTGAAATCACCAAGATCTGATCGGCATCACGCACTGTCGAGAGACGGTGCGCAATCACAATTGATGTCCTTCCGCTGAGAGCGGTCTTCAGGGCAAGCTGAACTGCAACTTCAGATTCAGAATCCAAATGGGCGGTCGCCTCATCCAAAACCACCACATCCGGAGCCTTTAGCAACAATCTGGCAATAGCGACCCTCTGCTTCTCGCCACCGGAAAGCCGATATCCACGCTCTCCCACCTCGGTATCGAGCCCGTCAGGCAGAGATTCAATCAGAGGTAAGATCTGAGCTGCCCGAAGCGCCTCGAAAAGCTCTTTATCGCTGGCATCCGGCTTTGCATACAGAAGATTCGACCGAAGAGTCTCGTGGAACAGGTGAACATCCTGCGTTACCACACCAATCACCTTCTGAATCGATTCAAACGTCGCGTCTCTGAGATCAACTCCGTTTACAAGGATTGCCCCATCGCTAACATCGTAAAGTCGAGACACGAGGTGACTCATGGTCGTCTTTCCTGCACCCGAAGGCCCGACTAGAGCGACGAGTTCCCCGGGCTCGGCATGGAACGAAATGTCGAAAAGAACCTGAGACATTGGTGTCTGATCCAAAACTGCCACAGACTCCAACGAAGCAAGCGACACCTCTTCGGCGGTGGGATAACGGAAGCCAACGTTTACGAAATCCATTGAGGCTGGTCCCCTTGGAATATCAACCGCTCCCGGCTTTTCGTCGATCATCGGAACCAGATCGAGCACCTCAAACACACGATCAAACGAGACCAGTGCGGTCATGACATCCACCTGGACATTGCTAAGCGCTGTCAGTGGTGCATATAGCCGCGCCAAGTACTGAGTAAGCGCCACAACGGTCCCAACTTTCAAGGCTCCGCCCGCAGCCAGGACGCCTCCCCACCCATATACCAGTGCAGTGGCAAGAGAGGCCACCAATAGAAGCGAGGACATGAAGATCCTCGTATACATGGCCTGGGTAATCCCGATATCGCGAACCCTGCCTGCCTTGGCCTCGAATCCCTGAACCTCCTGCTCACGATGACCAAATAGCTTCACGAGCATCGCCCCGGCGACGTTGAACCGCTCTGTCATGGTATTTGTCATCTTGGCGTTGAGATTGTAGCTCTCCCGGGTTATCGACTGGATTCTTTTACCAACGAAGCGGGCAGGAACGATAAACAGTGGAAGCAGAACCAACGCCACAAGGGTGATCTCCCATGAAAGAAAAAACATCGCAGCAAGCATGATTGCAACACTGATGAAATTGCTGACGACAGATGACAAGGTATCGGTGAACGCACGCTGAGCGTCAAGCACGTCATTGTTTAGACGGCTGACCAATGCGCCGGTTTGGGTTCTCGTAAAAAAAGCCACCGGCATCTTCTGAAAGTGCGAAAACACGCGGGTCCTCATGTCAAATATCAGACCCTCGCCAACTTGAGCTGAGATCCACCTTTGCCATAGAGACAGGCCCACATCCACCAGCGCTAAAAAACCCACCAGCAACGCCAGCTTTACGATCAATGAGGGATTTTTCTTCAGTATTCCATTGTCGATGATTGCACGATAAATAAGGGGGCTTGAGGCGGTAACAACGGCATCGAAAATGATAAGGACCAGAAATACTGCCAACATCGACTTATAGGGCCTGGCAAAGCTGGCGATCCGGCGCAATAGCCCAGGTGGAAGCTTCTGTTGTTTGACTGAGCCATCGCGGCCGAACGATCGCATCATCCCCCAGTTACCCATGCCGCCACGCATTGGGTTCATAGACCACTCCCATTGTGGCTTTCACCCAACATGGGCACTGATCCAACTCCACCGCCGCCCTGGAGCGGATTTCCAACCCGGGAATCGGCGGTGGAGCAGACAACGTTCAACAACCTCGATAGTTCTTGACGGTCTGGTTCCGTTAGATCGCTGAAAAGCTCCTCGGCAGTCGCCCGGCGAACGTCATCCAGCCTGTCAAGCACCTCGCGTCCCTTATCGGTAACAGCAATGGGTATAGACCGGCGATCAGCGTTGTTGCTAAGCCGTTCCACAAATCCCAAGGCTTGCAAAGCATCAATCTTGGTCGTCGCAGATCTTGGTACTATGTCAAGCCTGGCCGCGATATCGACCATACGCAGCGGGATATCAGCCCGCGCCACTATACGCAACACCTGAGCCTGGGCGAACGTAACCCCTAGTGGCGCCAGTTGTATGCTGAAGTTTCGGCGAAACTTCCGTGCCGCCTTAACCACCAATTCGGAAAGTCGGACATAAGTCGGACCCAAAGTCGCTGAGTCACTATCGTTTTTAGTGGGTACTTTGGATTTAACCATGTGCAGCTCCTGTCCTTTTACTGAGTGAAGCTCATTATGAGTATAACTCGCATATGTTTCTCACATGGAGGAGCTTTATTTGAGTCGCGATCTTCAATTCCAATGGCATAAATCATTCGGTTAACTTCTGCTGCCACAGGCGGGAGTACTGCTGAGACTGCGTACTCCATCCGCCGACCTAAATGTCCCGACCCAAGAACATTTAATTAGCCGCAGTAGGGTATCTCTTTTCAGTAATCCCATAACAAGGCTATGCCTACATTCCGATAATGCAAATATTTTCTGCGATCCTGCTGATAAAATATGCAGAACCAAAGGTATGCCATGG
>JABEUP010000006.1 GCA_013044365.1 Acidimicrobiaceae bacterium | reverse complement strand
TTTCAAGAGTAAGCAGGGGGCTCGCCATCGCTCGTCGATCTGGAAATCTTGTGTTCAGTATTGGCATCGGACAACGAATTTCACAGTCGATGATCATGTTGCTAATTCCGTTGTGGGTTATACACGTGCATGGGTCTTCGTTTGCTCTTGGTTTTGACGTAGCCGCCGTCTCGGTTGCCCCCATGTTTTTTGCGATACCGATAGGTGCCGCTGCCGACCGGCTCGGAAGTAGAAATATCGTTCTCATAGGAGCAGTTTCCGCAGCCGCAGCAACGATGCTGAGCATCTCCTTCAGTAATGTCTGGATATTTGGTTTTTGGCAGATGATCGCCGGACTCGGGCGGTCTGCAACCTGGATTGGGGCTCAAACATCTGTGACCCGGGAACACGAAGAGGGGACCAGGCGAGCCCACCGAATCGGATGGCTGAGTCTTTCTGCCCAAATAGGCAATTTCGGCGGACCGTTCCTGGCCGGATTGCTGATTACGCGTGCGAATATAACTGCGGCATTTATTGTCGCCGCCGCCGCAATTGCGGCTGTGATGCTTTCCATTACCGTCAAGGATGTGCCAACGGCCTCTACCGCTCAGCCTGAATCGCCTGCTCAGCAAGAACCGTCAGTTGTGGAGAGCCGCAATTTCGTACGTGCGTTTAGGCTGCTTGGTTTGCCGTCTTTCCGTCTCATAATCGTCGGCTCGGTCATTCGCCTGGGACTAATCGCTATTCGAAATTCTTTCTATGTGGTATATCTGCATCATGCGGGTTGGAGTCCTCTGGAGATTGGCACAGTACTTTCATTAGGGTCGGTAGCCAGCGCGGGTGCGGCGGCATTGACCGGATTATTGCACCGCAGGTTCGATGCGCAACGGCTCCTTTATGCAAGCCTGTTTGGAATGGCGTTGGCATTTTCGGTGGTGCCGCTTTCATCGTCAGTTCTGATCCAGGTGGTATGCATGGTGGTATTTGGGATCGGAAATGGACTTTCCCAAACTGCGATAATCAGTCTTTTGGCGAAGGCCGCTCCGGCTCAAGATCAGGGTTTGGCTGTAGGTTTGCGGACTTCGATGAATCGTGCCGTTCAGGTATCTGCACCGTTGCTGATCGGAACACTAGTTAGTTTTGTTGCCCTGCCGACACTTCTGCTTGCCTTGGGAGTTGGTAGTTTGGCAAGCCTTTTCGGCGCAGCTTGGTTTTTGAGAGGGGGCCAATCAAAAGGGATCTCTGGTATGCGGAGTTGAAGCCCCATACCATCTGGCTAGGGTGATTCGCGGCCTCTAGAACCGATAACGGGTTAAATAGCCGGCTCGTCCTGTACCTTCAGAGATGGTGTTGGTCTCTGGACGGCCGGATACTGTACCTCTGCACAACCCGCGGAACTCTGGCTGGGTAGTGTGACTTTTGTGAGCGGGCCGATAACTTCATGGGCGCCGCCGCCTGCGGGTACAAAAACAGTCGGTTTCGCCTGTGCCAGGCAAAACCAAAGCGGACGAGTTAATGCTAACAATACCAGCACTGTGCGCCCGATCCGAACATTTCCCCCGGGAGGTCCCATGGTCCGGCCAAAACAGGGTAACGATGGTTAGGTTAACTCCCGACAGGTCGCTAAAGGTGCAGATTGACTCCAAGTAGGAGGAGAGGCCACAGTAGGACCGCTAGTACTGCCGAAATAATCAGCCTTATCGTATTAAGGCTGGAAAAATATTGGTGGGAATTGGCAACAATCAAACCAATCACGATATAGACAATACTGATTAATCTTCTAATCACTCCGACCTCGATCCTCGATTCGCAAGCAATAACCTAAAGGTAGGTCTTGGCTAGATCATACAGGCATCGCGACTACTTATCGGGCATCTATTCCTGCTTGGTCCCCAGCCAAGAATCTCCCTGTACTGATTGTCAAGATTGACGTAGCTGGATTTGTTATTGGGTGCCGAAGGTGGAATCTAGCTCAACCAACCCTCAGGATCGGGTTCCGCCGATGAGGACGGGGGAGACACGAAGCCTTCAAATTTGCAGACCCAAATCATCGAGCAGTTGTATCCTCAATTCAACCAGCGTCGCAACCATGCAAGTGCTTGCTGCCATGCTTGTCGAGCCGCTTCGGGATGATATCTGTCAGGATTGGTGTCGTTGTGGAATGCATGTCGGGCGCCAGGATAAATTATCTTTTCAAACGTCTTGTTGCTAAGCTCCATCGCCGCCGTAATTTCGTCAATGCCGGAGTTGATTCTGTCGTCAAGTTCACCGTATATAGCCAGCACACTTGCTGTGATTTCTGGAACGTATTTGATGGGCGGGTTGACGCCGTAAAACGGAACAGCTGCCTTTATCCTGGGATCTTTTGTGACAAGCCGCCAAGCTACTCCTCCGCCGAAGCAAAAGCCTATAACGCCGATCTTTTCAGGGTCAACGTTGGCATCGCAAGCGAGTAAAGAGATAACTGCATTGAGATCCTCGTCCAACTCGTAACCGCGAATCGTCTTCAGGGCGGAAGTCGCATCTATCGGGCTTGAAAATTGAGAGGTACCGCCTCTGCGCGACAGCAGATCCGGGGCAATGGCGACGAAACCTTCGCGGGCCAGTCGTCTTGTGACATCTTCAATATGTGGTGTAAGACCCTTATTTTCATGTAACACCACTACGCCTGGGAGTGCTGCACCTTCGGTTGGCTTTGCCAGATAGGCAAATACATCTGACTGATACCCGTTCGCGGTCACCCTCGTTGTCACCACCTTTGGATCAGTATCCGGGGCAGACAAGGGGTTTTTGGCGGCTGAACCCTGTGCGCTCATAACAGGAGTCCGGTATATTTCGGGTCTATCGCCGCCCTTCGCGCCGTCAAATGTTGCAAGCTGGCGGTCTTTTTCCTCCTGAGAAATGTAACCCAAATCAGCTTCCTCAAGGATTTCATCGCGAAGGTAGTCATTCAGTGCCATTGCATGATCTCCTAGGGTGTACTTTTACCAGCTACTTTTTGTTTTCCGTTCTATGGTATCGGACTACAGCGTGATACATATAGCTTTTCTAGCCGACCTAGAGCGTTGTCGATCTCTTGGTTAAAAGAAGGATATTTCGAGTCAAGTGCTAACAGGTATCATCACTTTGAAACATGGGTTAATTGTGTGAGCGCGCTCCCGGGCAACCACAGGCGGGACTTCGCCTGACAAGGGAAAAGTGATCATATGAGTTCTGCAACCATTATACGGAGGGAATGCAAGGACTAATTATATTCCAAGGGCCAATGCCGAAACGGATGCCTCAAGGCTCCGTGAGGGCGGCAATCTCGTAAACGAAGGCACGACTGCGGCGAAGTAGTGCATTGGCTCCTCACGACGTGAACAACTGGCACCTCTTCAAATCTGCGCGGTGGGATGGAGCCAGTAAAAGACCGGGCAGGGTATGTCGATAAGGGAGCGTTTACTACTTACCTGCTTTCGCGCCGCCGTCAAAGGATTCAAAAACAAACTCCAGGAATCCGTTTAGGGTAGGAATTCGTGATCCGTTTGACTTCCAAGCGACGCCTATATCTCTGTAATTGCGGACTCCTTTATCGCGGATATCGAGGTAGGTAACATTCTCCGGTTCCCTTGCGGTAAATGCCTTCGGAATAATCGAAACTCCGATGCCGTGCGCCACAAGGCTGCGAATTGGAGCGATTTCACTGGACTCGAGTACAACGTTCGGATTGAATCCAGCCTGATGACAAAGGCTAATGGTTAGGTTTCGGATTGCAGAACCTGAGCGCATCACGATGAAATCATCATGAGCAACTTCAGACAAATGGGCCTGGGTCTTATTGGCGAGGGCGTGTCCAGGGCCAACGGCAAGGTAAAAGACCTGCTTGGCGACTGTTACCCAGCTTATCTCTTTTTTGCCTGGTTTAGTTGTTGTCAAAATGAAATCTAAATGTCCGAGTTCAAGCTCGCCTAGGATATCCCGCGGCGAACCCAGACGAAAATAAAATGTGGTAGCTGGAGACCGGTTGTGAAAGGGATTCACCAGCGCCTCGATCAGGATCGGGACCAGGCCGTGCAGAGTGCCTATCCTTATGTGGTGCTGTGCCAGGCTGGCCAATTCAGCTACCCGTTTCTTACCGATCTCGAGTTCGGTGACAGCTGAGCGCGCATATTCATAAAAGATCTCTCCATATTCGTTAAGCTCCAGCCTGCGGCCAACCCTTGAGAACAACGAGACACCTATTTCACGTTCCAACCGGGAAATAGCCCGAGACAGGGTTGGCTGCGTGATGTCCATTTCGTCCGCCACCCAAGTTTCATGTTGTGTTTCGGCAAGTTTGAGGAACCAGGTTAGCTCACGGTCTTTCACGGCAGAAAGTATACAGTTTTCGTATCAATCTTGTCTGAAATATCATTTGATTTCATAAGTGGCGCGTATTATCGTACGGGAAACGTCGCCTTCGATGCCTATTATCGGGCATTTGGGGTAAGACGGGAGGGGGCTTTCCGTTTAGTTGGGGGGAATCTTGCGCTTATCTCACCGGTATTTCCGACGTCTTGGTTTTAATGTTGCGAGGAGAGAAGCCGGGTCCGACTCTACATTCGGAAAGTCGATTGCAGCCATCAAAGTATTGTGGCGGATTGTCCCCTGTGGCAGGCAAAATTATCTCAACAGGGTTGTCGGAATGTCGGACAATTTGGCGTATCAAGAGGTGTTTTTAGAGTTTTTGGGGCTTAGACGGCTGTTTGTATTGAAATTGGGGGATCTGGTGCCATGAATTTTGATCAAGAGGCTGATACTCCGGAACAAGCGCGTTTTCGCCGGGAGGTGCGCGAATGGCTTGAGGCCGCGATGGCGGGTCGCGGCGACCTTAAATGGTCCACGCAGTGGTCCACCAGAGGTAACGAAGTGGAATACGAATTCCGGAGAGACCTTGCCAGGAAGTTAGGTGGGAAGGGTTGGCTGTTTCCAACAATTCCTGCTGAGTATGGCGGGGGCGGTCTCAGCGTGGATCATCAGTTTGTTCTCGAAGGAGAGATATCGAGGCATGGGCTGGGACTTTCCCAGGTGTTCTATACCCTTGCCCGTATTGTGGTGCCCGTAGTGCACCAATGGGGCAACGAGGAACAGAAGAAGCGCATGCTTCCGCCTCTTTGCAAAGGAGAGGTAATTTGTTGGCAGGTGATGACGGAGCCCCAGGGTGGATCTGACCTTGCCACGTTGACGACGGTAGCAAAGCGCGTAGGCGACGAATATGTCATCAACGGGCAGAAGGTCATGGTCGGCTCGACTCACTACCCCGACTATCTCTGGACGATCGTCAACACTAATCCCGGTGGGGAGCGGCACGAAAATGTCAGTTGGATCTATGTGAATGCGCACACCCCCGGAGTTACGATTCAGCCCCTGCCCATGATCATGGGAATGAAGAACATCGTGTTCTTCGACGACGTTCATGTCCCGGTTGACGACCTGGTCGGTGGTGAAAACAACGGTTGGCGCGTGAGCACTACCCACCTTGAGCTGGAACACGATGGCGCAGGTAGCGTAAGTGGTGATCCCGCCGTGGATCGGCTGATCGAGTACTGCACTGAAAACAGTGACGCCATGGGACGGCTCATCGATCAACCCGATGTCAGGAGAATACTTGCCGACGCGATAGTTGACGGTCACGTCCTCAAGATGCTCCAAACGAGAAACCTGTGGTTCCGTCTCCAGCGCGATCCGGTACCCTATGGAGGAGTTCAGACTCGATACCTTCGGCGCATGGTTGGACTTGCATATTCCCAGCGGTTTCAGGAGATCCTGGGCTATGAGGGGTTGCTCAAAGACCTTAGCGTTGACGAAGCGACGGATTTTGACTACGTGAGCCGTCGCGGCCCTGCAACTCTCCACGGCGGCGGCACCCTGGATACTGACCGCCTTCAGTTCGCCAGACGTCTTGGACTTGGCCGGCGGCAACGCGAGTCAGCACCAGTGACTATTTGAATTCCCCATCTGCTCGAGTGTCGATGGGCGGCAGATTTGTAAAGCTAGATCGTAAATGGAGAAGAAGTTGTGGATCTAAGGTTTTCAGAAGAGCAGTTGATGCTTCAAGATGTCGTGGCACGGTTCGTGCATCAGAAGGCGCCAGAGACGGAGGTTCCCCGGTGGTTCCAGTCTGGCGTGACGCACCAACCCGATCTCTATCGCCAGGCTGCTGATACTGGATGGATCGGCATGTGTGTGCCCGAGCCCTTGGGGGGCGGGGGATTCGCCACCATGGACGCAGGTATTGTCTTTGAACAGCTTGGCCGGTCCCCAGTCCCAGGACCGCTGTACACCTCGGCGATTCTGGCGCCTCGTCTGCTCGGCGAGCTTGCAAGTCCGGATCAGCAATTGCGTTTCATTCCCGCAACGTGCAAGGGGGACCTGGTCTGGGCGGTCGGGCTTAGCGATTCGTCTCGCCGGTTCACGGAGAACGATATAACGCTTGCTGCGGCAGAAGCCGGATCGGGGGTTGTACTGACCGGTAAGAAGCGGTTCGTTCACGATGCATTGGCAGCAGATATGCTGCTGTGTTCCGCCAGGTCGGCCCGGGGCACTATCTTGCTTGCGGTCGATCTTCATCTCCAGGGAATTCGGATTGCTCCTCACGAAGGCTTCTTGAGCTCACTTTACGATGTGGAGTTCGACCAGGTTGAAGTTGGTGAGAACGATATTATTTCGCGGTCACCGAGCTGCTGGCATGACACGGAAACTGCTTTGGAGGTGACTCTGCCGATTCTTTCGGCTTACAAGGTTGGTGCCTGTCAGCGTGTTTTCGAGATGACCGTGGACTACACCAATGAACGGGTTGTTTTCGGTCAGCCAATCGGCCGGTTCCAGCGGGTGCAGGACCACGTTGTCGAGCTGACGAACCACATGGACGCCGCACGCTGGCTGACGTATGAGGCTCTTTGGAAAGTGGATAGCGGCCGGCCATACAGGGCTGCGGTCCATGAGGCTAAGGCGGTTGCGAGCCAGTCCTACTACCAGGTCTGCAACTATGCGAATATGGTATTTGCCGGCCCGGGAACATCTTTGGACCATCCGCTGGTTCCCCATACCGTAACCTCCCGTAACCTCTATGGGTTCCTTGGAGATCCTAATTATCACAAGGAAAAGATGATGGACGCACTTTTTCCCGTAGGAAGCGGCACCTAGATTTGGCCAGGCACTGCTGACCCTGCGGTATTGTCAGGGGGTTGGGCGAGTATTTGAAAGGGGGTTGGTTGGCTTGACGACCATGAATGCAAGCGATGAGGCGCTAATGCCGCCGTTGCCGTTAGTTACGGAAGAGACACGGCCGTTCTGGGATTCGTGCAAGGCAGGTGTGCTTAGATTACAGCGGTGCTCGTCCTGCCTGGAGTTCCGTTTTCCTCCGAGTGTCATCTGCCCTGCCTGTTCAAGCATGGACTGTTCATGGGAACCCGTTTCAGGGATGGGTTCTATTTTTTCATTTGTTACCTTTCAGCGTCTCTACCACAAGGCATTCGCATCACTGCTGCCCTATGTGGTGGCGGTGATCGAGTTGGAGGAAGGTCCTCGGATGGTGAGCCGACTTGTCGGTCTTGGCGAGCAGGATTCAGTCAAATGTGGCGCGCTTGTGAAAGTTCGCTTTGAGCGCTTAAGCGATGATCTGGCTCTGCCTTTGTTTGAAATGCTCGGTGCCCAATGATTTGCGAACTGGAGTAGATGCGCAATGGGAGCGTTGTCCGGTGTTCGTGTGATTGAAGTCGGTCGTTATGTGTCCGGACCGATGGCTTCGGTCATGCTGGCCGATCTTGGTGCGCAGGTGATCAAGGTCGAGAACCCCGACGGCGGGGATCCGTTTCGTGGCTGGGATCATTCGGGCGGGTACAGTCCCCATTTCCGTTCTCTCAACAGGAACAAACTGAGTCTGGCACTTGACGTATCCGGCGATCGCGGGAAAGAGTATCTTTTGAGGCTGCTAGACCGTGCTGACGTGCTGATCGAGAACTTCCGGGTTGGTCAGGCGGACCGTTGGGGATGGGGCTACGAGTCGGTATGTGCGCGGAATCCAAGGATTGTTTACTGCTCAATAAGCGGGTTCGGCTCTACCGGACCTTATCAAAATCGACCTGGCTATGACACGGTTGGCCAAGGTATGAGCGGCCTTCTCAGCGTCTTGACTGATCTGAACGCACCTGAGCCGGTCGGCATTTCCCTCGCAGACCATTTGGCGGGGGTATACGCGGCCTACGGGGTTCTTGCGGCTTTAATTTCGAGTATCCAAACGGGACGGGGTCAAAAGGTCGAGACCTCATTACTGCAGGCAGCCGTCTCGTTTCAAAGCGAGAACATAGCAACCTTTTTTGCCACCGGTGAAATTCCAACCTATGACCGGCGCGCCAAATCGGCAGGTGTGTGGACTTTGGTAGCAAAGGATGGCAAGCCGTTCGTGGTGCACCTTTCCTCGCCGCCAAAGTTTTGGCAAGGCTTTGCGACAGTTGCCGGCCACCCTGAGTGGATCGATGATCCGCGATATAAAGATCAGGCATCCCGCCGTACCAATTATGACCAGCTTTTGCCTGCAGTAAAGGCGGCATTCGCAATGAAGAACAGAGATGAGTGGCTTAGTGAGCTCGAAGCCGTCGACGTCCCATGTGCTCCGCTAAATGATCTCAACGAAGTTTTCAATGACGAACAGGTCCGGGCGCTTGGAATGAGGAGAGAGTTGAATCACCCGGTGATGGGGAAAGTCGAACTTTCCGGACCAGGCATTGCACTGAGTGGCACTCCCATCAGCTGGGAGCTTCCGCCCCCGCTTCTTGGCGAACATACTGATGAGGTACTCGGGATGATCGGTTGTTCGCTGCAGGAGATCGAAGGGCTGGTTGACTCGGGGATTGCCTGCAGGGAAAGGCGTTCCAAGAAGTGACGCGGGATTCAAGATGGGTGCTTACATGAACACTGAGCTGCGGGATCGCTACGCAATCGTAGGTGTCGGCCAGAGCCGACTGGGTGAGGTTCCCGGCAGCACGGCACTGAGCCTGATGATGGAGGCAGCCGTTAGCGCCATGGCTGATGCCGGGATAGAAAAGGGCGGGATAGACGGCATCATCTGCCGCGGCCCGGACGACATGTACGGTTTTCACCAGCAAGTGGGGCAGCTTCTGGGGACCAATGTCGGGTTCAGCACCACGCTGGACAACGGCGGTGCCAGCCAGATACTCTCGATAATCCTGGCCATTTCTGCGATCGAGGCAGGGATGTGCAATACCGTGCTCTGCGGTTACGCCAGAGATGCCTGGTCTCGCACCCACAGTTCAGAAGAGGCCAGGATGAGCCAGCGGGCGAGCGGAGCAGCGCAGAGTCTTCATGCCCGGGACATATATAGCAGCGAGTCCTTTGGCCTTTTCGGAGCACCTGCGATGCATGCATTAGGGGCCCGCCGGCACATGGACCTCTACGGTACGACCAAGGATCAGCTGGGTGCAGTCGCTGTGGCGTTTCGCGAGCACGCCCGGCGTAATCCCCTGGCTCAGATGCATGCCAAGCAGCTGACGCTCGAGGATTATCGGGCCGGGAGGCCGATAGTCGAGCCGTTCAATCTGTTCGACTGCAGTCTGCGGTCGGACGCGGCGGGTGCTGTAATCGTGACCTCGCTCGATAAAGCCACGGATTTTCGAAAAGCGCCGGTACGCATACGCGGTTTTGGCACGCATAACAATTTGTCGGGTTGGTTTCACCAAGAGAACATGACAAACACTGCGGCGATACAAAGCTCGAAGAAGGCCTATTCCATGGCCGGGCTTGGACCGAGTGATATCGATGTGTTCGAGGTCTACGACTGCTTCACATACATGGCGCTGGTGCAACTTGAGGATTACGGGTTCTGCCAGAAAGGAGAGGGTGGTCCCTACGTCGAATCAGGGGCGCTCCGCCTTGGAGGTGCTTTGCCGACGAATACTGCCGGCGGGCAGCTTTCGGAGGGCCACGCAGAGGGAATGCTCCAAATCGTTGAAGCCGCCCGCCAGGTTAGGCGCGACTATGGTCCGGATCGCCAGGTTGAAAATGCTGAGGTTGCCCTAGTCAGTGGACACGGGGGCAACACCGTTTGTCACAGCAGTTTGATCTTGGCATGCGGATGAAGGGGAGATCGCGATGCGGAGAGTTCATCGGCGGGAGTCTTCAAGATTACCAAATTTGGAGAAACGAATAATTGGGATGGAGTGGCGATTCAGCTGAAGGTTAAGATTTCGGACCAATTCTTTGCCCAATTGCGGGTAAGGGAAACAACTGTTCATATCGAAAGCCACTCTATGGCTATCGGGAGAAAGCGGGAATGCGTATGAGCAAGCCACGAGATTAGACGGTCGGCTTTTGGCCGGGACCAAGGCTTCCGGGGTAAAGAGAATGGTATTTTTCAGAACACCATTCTCCGGGCTGGAGGGTTAGTTGCTGCGGGTTGACAGTGAATTCAAATCATGTGCGAAGGCTCATGATTTGTCCTAGTTTGATTAATGAAGGGGAGATCCAGGAGGAAAGGCCGCATATTAACGAAATTTACATTATTTCTGCTGTGTTGTTGTGGAAGGGTGTGCCAGCTGGGATCGAATATCGGTGTATCAGCGGCATAATTGCAGTGTATTACCGTGTTGCCAAATGCCGTATGCAGCCGGGGGAGGGGATTAAAAGCCTCGACTTGCGCATGAGGTTCAGTTGTTGTTGATACGAGATGATGGTAGGCCAGCGGGGGAATGTTGCAAGTAAACAACTTGCTGATATTTTCCCCGGTGCTGGTGTTTCGAATTAGAGACATTTTTCTTCGTGTTGGCGGCAGGCCTCAGCGGTTGTTATTGATCAGTCGCTAGTTCTTCTGTTTTAAAGGGTTGGCCAAGCCAGACTCATTGAAAGGAATGTGATCCATGCGTAACGTTCATCCACTTAGGAAATATGTGAATCCAACCTCCGTTGCACTCGCAACGCTGGGACTGTTGGTTACTGCCTGTGGCAGCTCAAGTAGTACGTCATCGAGTTCAAGTACTACAAGTGCGGCATCCAAAAACCCGACCGGTGAGGCGCTGCTCACCTATCAGGGTTCTAACGCGACTTCCGTTCTCGAAGCCGCCGCGAAATCAGAGGGGAAGCTGAATTTCATGACTTCCCTTGCTGGTCCGGTTGTCACGCAGCTTACGAGTGCTTTTGAAAAGGCGTATCCCTATATCCACCTCACGGTAAATCGTGCAGATGAAAACACTCTGATCCCTCAGACTATCTCTGAGGAGCAGGCCGGCAAACCGGCGGCGGATGTATTCGAGGTTACTAGCCCCGGAGCGCTCGAACTTCGAGCTGCCGGGCTTCTTCTGCCGTATGCCGACCCAACCGCGAACATGCCTGCCCAGTATCTGACCAAGTCCGGTTCCAACTACCTTTTGGCTACTGACAGAATTTCATGGCTCTCCTTTGGATACAACACCAATAAGATTCCAGCTGCCGATGTGCCTAAGACCTTGTCTGACCTGACAAATCCGGCACTGAAAGGCCAGCTTGTTACCGAGGCCAGTTCGACCGGCTATGACTGGATAGGGTCTGTCCTCTACGCAATGGGCCAGACCAAGGGTGAGGCGTTCCTAGCCCAACTCGGGCAACAAAACAAACCCGCAATCGTTGCTGTTTCCGGAGCCGCAACGGCAGGTTTGGTGGCATCAGGCCAGTACGGCGCTTCGTTCTCTGTCTTCCAGGACCACTTCCTACAGAATGCGGCTAAGGGTTCGCCGGTAAAATGGCTTCCCCTTGAGCCGGTGATTGCCAATGTCGGCCAATTCGGGGTGCTTAAAGGTGTCCAGGATCCTGCCGCCGCCGCCCTATTTGTCAGATTTGAGACAGGGCCAATTGCGCAAAAAGTATTCGAAGATCTGCATTACGGTTCGCCAAATGCTTCAGTTCCGTTCAAATCCTGGGTGCCGACCCAAGGGGCAACTACTGCGACGCAATACGCCTCTGAACTGAAATCTTGGGAGGCTTTGCAGAAGAAGGACTTCGGATAAAACCTTAGGGGTCGGATAGGAGCCAGGTGGGAACTGGTGGAATGTACAGCGTTCTCATCTGGCTCCTGGGAACGGAATCTGTTGTAACGTCACACCGCCATTATCTTGCCACGGAGGTCAGTCACCGGGTAATGATTTTGGCTGTGCTGGTGGATTTTTTGGTTAGCCCGGGGGTTGGTTGACGACTATGGGGAGGAGTTGGCTTGAAGGGTTTGTCCCGGCAATTGCGCGCTGGTATGAAGCATGTCTTCCATGCGGAGTCAGTTCTGGCAGTGATAGTACTGCTTGTTCTTGCATACCTGACAATTCCCCCGCTATTCGTTATGTTTTGGAAGAGTTTTGTATCTGGAATCTCGCTCAGTTTGCACTTCTCTTTCAGCGGCTACCGCTCGATAATGCACAACGGGCTCAGCTCAACGGTTGTTCAAACTCTTGAGTTTGCACTTGGAAGCACAATTATCACACTGGTAGTTGGTTCTGTCATTGCTTGGTCGACAATCAGAACTGACGCCGCAATGCGCTGGCTTGGATATGTAGTGGCATTCCTCGGTTTTGCGGTTCCTGGACTGGTGAACATAATCGGATGGATCATCCTTTTTGGTAATGGGAACGGGGTCGGCGATCTCTGGTTGAGGAACTTGCTTGGGTTTCATCTGGCTATTAATATTGAAACACTGCCCGGGATGATTGTCATGGAGGGACTGCTGAATGTTCCGGTGGTGTTTTTCCTGCTGATAGGCCCGCTCAGATCATTCAATGCCTCATTCGAAGAGGCAGCGCAGGTTTATGGAGGCAGGAGCACAACGGTGATGAGAAAGATCACCATCCCATTGCTTAAGCCGGTGTTATTGAGTGCGGTGATACTAATCGCCATCAGGGCTATCCAGGGCTTCGAGATCCCGGTTCTCCTGGGGGTCCCTGCACGAACAAGCATCTTTACCGAGGAGATCTATCAGTCCATACATTCGTCGCTGATACCCGATTATTCGGTCGCATCCGCCTTTGGTGTCATTTTGGTAGTTGGACTGGTAGTTCTTCTTTTGCTTGAGACAAGATTTACCAGGGGAATCAAGCGTTTCGAAGTCATATCTGGAAGAGGCAATTTGGATCGGACGATCCGATTGGGGCGATTTAGATGGTTCCCGACAATAGCGAATCTCCTAATCCTCATATTCTTCCTGCTCCCGTGTTTGTACGTCGTAGTGGCGTCATTTCAGAAGCGAATTGGAGCGTCGCTGAAAGCAAGCAGTTTTACCCTGGGAAACTACAAAACTCTCTTGCATACCTCTGGTTTCATGACCGCTATACGGGATACCATTGAGGTTGCACTTGGAGCGGCTATAGCCACCGCGTTGCTCACACTCCTTGCATCTTGGGTGTCGGTGCGGGGGAAAGGACGGCTTTCAAGAATAGTGAATTTCATGGCTAATATTCCCCTTGTCATTCCGGGAATCGTGATGGGTTTTGGATTTCTGTTGTTTTATCTGTATTCGCCGGTGCCGCTCTTTGGCACCATTCTGGCGATCGGTATAGCGTTCGTGGCGATGTTTGTGCCATATGGTATTCGTTATATAAGGCCGGCGTTAATTGGGATATCAGGCGAACTCGAGGAGGCGGCACGGATATCGGGTGCTTCCGGCCGCCACGTCTTATTCAAGATTGTCTTACCCCTAGTGAAAAGTTCCGTTACCGGCACCTCTCTCTACGTTTTCTTCACGTCATTTAGGGAGCTGGCAATGGCGTCAATTTTGGTAACGGCTGCGACACCACTGCTCTCTACCATGCTGCTCGATCAGCTTGTAAATGGTGATCTCAACGTGGTCAGCGCCCTTGGAGCGCTGATTTTCGCCGTGAGTGCGTTAGTGGGACTGCTGGCATTCCGCTTCATTGGATTTCAGAGGGTCTCGCCTGCGCCTGTCTCTGCCGGGAATGCACCATGAGCAGATCAAGCGTTAACGACCGATCGGACGCTTACCTCGAGGGTATCGATTCTAAGGAAGGAGAGTAGAAATGTCGCTGAGGAAGGAAGATGTATCGCCGGGAGGGCTTCTTAGCTCCGCTCCTCCGCTGGCCAGTTTCAGGATTGAACATCTCGAGCTGCCCAAAAGTGACCCGACCTGGCGCTTTGCATTGGCGGCGAATCCGTCCAGCCCGGGATTTCTGCTGCAGCTCTTCGGAAAGAACGGGGTCGTGGGGTCTGCTTCAGTGGGGGAGATTCAGCATTTGGGCTATCGGCTGGGGGATATGAAGAATGCATTGGAAAAGGTACTACCGCTTGTTGTTTCCGGGAAGGACGACGCCGGCTCTCTTATAGAGAGCCTTAACGGACCTTCCCGGGCCTTGGTTCAGATGGCCTTGCTCGACCTCGTGGCCCGTTCAAGGCAAGTGGCCGCACACGAGCTCTTGGGGGTCTTGAAACGTGGCACAGTAAGGGTTACTCGAATCCTCTCTTTGAAGTCGCCGGAGCAGATGGCCAAGGTTGCTGCTTCGCTTGTGAGCGAGGGCTACCACGATTTGAAAATCAAACTGGATAATAAGGACTCAAACCTTGATTTTGAAAGGGTGTCAGCTATACGTGGAACTGTCGGGTCTGAAGTCAATCTGACCGTTGATGCGAACCAGAGCTATAGCGCGGAAGGGGCGCTATCAATTTCAAACCGAATTGCCCAGTTCAATATTGACGTATTTGAGCAGCCGGTCCCATGGGATGATATCGAAGGCATGCGCTTCCTTCGTCGGCGCAGTCCTATTCCAATCGAGGCGGATGAAGCCGCCAACTCGGTCGAGCGGGTTGCGGAGCTTATAAGTGCGCAGGCTGTTCATGGCGTGAGCATTAAGATTCCCAAGCTTGGGGGAATCGATAAAGCACTACAGGTGGCGGAGATGTGTTCAGACGCGGGACTGCAGGTTCGGATTGGCGCGCATGTAGGCAGCCGGCTTCTGAGCGCGGCCGCACTGCAGCTGGCAGTCGTCATAGCGGATCTGGTCGAACCGGCCGAGCTTGCAGAATTTGAGCGGCTCGAGGGTGATCCGGTCACCGGACTCGTCGTTGAGCAAGGCAGGATAAATCTGCCTGGCGGGTATGGATTTGGCGTGTCGGTCTCTGAAGCGTTCTGATAGCCGGATGCTGGCGTACTGTCAAGGATAGGTGGATATGAGTGGTCGTGAAGTACTCGGGAACAATTTGGGGAAACTGTTCTCGCCAAAAAGCGTTGCAATCATCGGCGCGTCAGAGGGTCGTCACTATTCTCAAAGCTTGATTGGCAACC
>JABEUP010000005.1 GCA_013044365.1 Acidimicrobiaceae bacterium | reverse complement strand
TGGATCACCAATTCGCGCAGAGAATCACATTCCGGTGTCGCATACTCTGGATGGGATCCCACGTCCAGATAAAGCCTTGCTCCGTTTTCCAGGAAAACGTTGCTCGATCTTCCCCAACTCACAACACGACGGAACAGGTACCGGGCCACCTCATCTGGAGACAGTCGCCTTTGGCCTCTCAAAGTGCAGGTGACGCCGTATTCGTTCTCCAATCCAAATATACGGCGCTCGAGCATCACCTATGTTCCATCCTTGTCAAATTAGAGCAGGCTCTCAAGAGCAGGGTATCCCAACCGGTCAAATGCCCTGCGTCCGTTATTCTTGCTTAAAATTGCTACCTCCAAGTCCCGAGGGCCCAAATCCCTTTCCGGACCACCCAGTGCGCGGACTGCCGCGCCAAGAGCAACCTCAAGCGACCAGTCCGGTTGATAATCGGCCCCAAACCTCTCGGAGATGGACTCTGAATCTCCCCCCAGAACGCTGAACCGGCTCTCATCCATCACGGTGCCGTCATAAAGAATATGGAAGAGCTGACTGGGGAATTCGTCTATTCCAAGTTCAGCCACCAGAATTTCCACCTCCATCGGCTTCATTTCATGAGTGAAGACTTGACCGAGATACTGCGCATATACGTTAGCAAGGGATCTCGCGTCCACATCATCGCGGGAATAAGTGAAGCCTTTGGTATCGGCGTGGCGTATACCAGCAACTCTCAGCTGGTCAAATTCGTTATACTTTCCAACTCCTGCGAACGCAATCCGATCGTAAATCTCTGAAACCTTGTGAAGCGACCTAGATGGGTTTTCCGCGGTTAAGAGGATTCCATCCTTATAGATACTGCCAATCAGCGACCTTCCCCTGGAGATTCCCTTGCGGGCATAATCCGCCCGATCCTTCATGACCTGCTCCGGGGCTACGTAAAAAGGGACCGTCACTGGGCTTCACCTGCACTTCTTTTTAGTGTGATTACCGCTTGCGAGGCAGCCGCCACCTCAGTATCTGTCAATTTTGAAAAACCGGTGCGGTCAACCGTGGCTACGATGGGATAGATTCCTCTAATCAAGTCGGGACCGCCGGTAGCACTGTCCTCGTCGGCCGCCTCATAAAGCGCCGAAATAGCGAGTGAGACTGCGTCAGTCCTGCTCATTTCCTCTTTAATACCGAGCTTTATCGTGGTACGGGCATCTTTGCCGCCCGAACCAATTGCGTGATAGGCCACCTCTTCATAGCGGCCTCCTGTCACGTCATAGGTGAAAATCCGTCCAGTCTTACGCTGCAGGTCCCACCCCGCGAATAGTGGCACAATTACCAACCCCTGCATTGCCATGCTCAAATTAGCTCTGATCATTTGAGAAAGTTGATTGGCCTTACCCTCGAGGCTAAGGTTGACCCCCTCGACCTTTTCATAGTGCTCCAACTGGGTTTGGAACAGGCGAACCATTTCCACCGCTGGACCAGCTGCTCCTGCAATACCTACCACGGAGTACCTGTCAGCTGCGAAAACCTTTTCGATCCTTCGGTGGGCTATGAAGTTCCCCTCGGTAGCCCTCCGATCGCCGGCCATAACAATACCATCCGCATATCTTAGAGCCGCTATCGTGGTGCCGTGGGGAAAGGTCATACCCTTCGACGACAGTTCCGAACCAGAGGCGCAAAGGGGTTCAAAAGGGGACGCACCCGACCTTACGAGCAAATTCACAAAGTTCGGACCAGGATCCTCCCTGGTTTCAAAAACTGGCAAAGCCACTTAGTTCACCCTCTTCAATCGCAACTATCAATAAATAACCATGCTATTACCGGCATAGCCTCTTGCTACTGTCCACCCTTTTGTACATAGTTACGAACAAATTCTTCGGCGTTTTCTTCGAGTACCTCGTCAATTTCATCGAGCAGGTCATCGAGTTCCGCCTTGAGTTTCTCTGATTTCTCCGTATCTGCAGGAACAGCTGGGTCAACTACTACATCTTCTGTACGCTGTGACGATGCCTTTTTTTTAAGTTCTCTCTCTGCCATTTGAATCTCCTTATGATCCGAGACTATCTAGCAATTGTGTCGGATTTGCGCTTTCATCAAATAACTTTCCAACATGATCTTTTGTGCCCTTAAGCGGATCCATCATTGGAACCCGTCTCAACGGATCAGACCCCAGGTCAAAGATCATCGAATCCCAGTTAGCAGCGGCAATCGAATCGCCAAAACGCTCCAAACATTTTCCTCTAAAGTAGGCTCTGGTGTTTGTTGGCGGCTGGGTCACTGCTGCCTTCACCTCGTCATCTTCCACAACATTCTTTACTCCAACCCTATAAAAAAGCGACTTGGCTGGACGGATATCGTGGTATTGGAGATCTATAGCCGCCAACTTCGGATCATCCCACGTCAGGTTGTTCCTGTCTTTATATCCTAATACGAGCCGGTATTTGGCAACCCAATCGAGAGTGTCCGCCAGCACCATAGGATCGGTTTCCAGATCATCAAGAACCTCTCCCCAAAGGTCTAGAACGGCATGTCCATCACCGTCTGGACCCATCGAATCAAGTCCGCGTTCGTCACGGTACACACAGGCTCTCTCGAAAACTGCCCTCTGGATCTCCAAAGCAGTTATCCTCTTCCCTGATTTCAGACGTAGTAGCCTCTTCAGAGTCAGATCATAAGAAACGTGGCGCAGGGATGTAACCGGATCATGAAGCGATAGGTCTAGGTCATCCATGAATCCGTCCTCTATCATCGAAAGAACTATCGCAGTGGTACCTACTTTCAAATAACTTGACACCTCTGACATATTCGCATCACCAAGAATCACGTGCAGCCGTCTGTACTTGGAGGCATCAGCATGCGGCTCATCCCGGGTATTGACAATTGGCCGTTTCAAAGTGGTCTCGAGTCCGACTTCCTCCTCAAAAAAATCAGCCCTTTGAGATATTTGGAAATTCACCTGGCCCCGTGGCGACTGCGACGAATCCGACCCGACCTTGCCTGCCCCAATGATCACCTGACGGGAGACAAAAACTGGAGTAATGAACTCCACAAGCTTTCCAAACGCCAAGCCACGGTCCAGCAGGTAGTTCTCGTGACAACCATAGGAGTTGCCCTTACGGTCGGAGTTGTTCTTATAGACAACAATCTCCTGCCCAATGGGCATTGACCTCGTTGCCGCAGCCATTGAGGCGCGGAGCACCTCCTCGCCCGCACGGTCATATACAACCGCCTCCCTGGGAGAAATACATTCCGGCGAGGAATATTCCGGATGGGCATGATCAACGTAATAACGTGCCCCATTGGTCAGAACCGTGTTTATCAAATGGCTCTCTACCTCAGACGGGGGGAAACTGTCCCTAGCAAATCCACGGGCATCGTTACCCGGGGTTTCGTCAACAAAATCCCACCCAACGTTACCATTGAGTTCATTTATATAGGCATTGATCAGAATGCTCGAAGCGGATATCGGGTTGGCGTCCCTGACTCCGTTTACCGTTATTCCATATTCGGTCTCTATCCCGCAAACTTTTGCAACTGCCATATTTGCACCTTATCGCTATCCA
>JABEUP010000255.1 GCA_013044365.1 Acidimicrobiaceae bacterium | reverse complement strand
TTGTATGCCGTTTGAGGATGTATGCCCTGGGACAGTGCCCACTCACGCAAGTTCATTATATCTCATTATAGCGCATCTCTGCGCCAACTGTTGCAACCCTCACTAAGTTTCATTTGAGTTAAGATTTCCACGAGATTTTCTTTATCACCTAGTTGGGATTAGGTCGTTTGGACTTGGTAGCTCTTCTCCGTCCAAAAATATTATCGGAGAAGTCCCACATTTGCGGATTACTAACTTCGATGGGGCCGGCATTTTTTTGGCAATGAATTTACGACTCAAGAGGAATAAGCTCTTGTTTTCAGAGTTGCTGCATGGTATCATATCGTTAGATAGGTGTAGTATCGTAAGAAATACGATCCATTCCTATTCCTTTATAGTGGTTTGCGGATCGAACTCTTAGGGAGTAGTTCGTCCAGCTCTGCGAGAGCCAAACTTCTGGTATTTTTATTTGCCACAAGTAGCCAAGTTATTTCCAAATATCACACACGGATTACTGTGATATGGCGAGGGTGCACCTTCTCAAATTCAAGCAGGAACAATCGCATATTTAGCCAGCTAATTGCACACTAACTGCTAATTGAAGTAGTTGATTTTCTATGAGAGATTTTACAGATGTTAGCTTGAACGAGCAGTTGTCTCTAGCGCAGACTTCCTCTGACCCCGAAACGCTTTCACAGTTGGCTGCACATCATCTTGAGGTAATTCGCAATGCGGTGGCATTCAATTCCAACACACCGTCTGAAGTCCTTTCGCGACTTGCCGAGGACAATAATAAGTGGGTGCGGTTTGCTGTCGCGAGTAATCCAAGTACCCCTTCTGACTCGCTAACTTTCTTAGCGAAGATCGAAAATGTTCGAGTGCGTAAGAATGTTGCCAACAACCGAAACACTCCCCCGGGGCTGCTTTTAAATCTGGCAGGCGATAGGAGCAGATCGGTACGCCTGGCGGTAGCTGCTAATCCAAGCTCTCCAGCGGATGCATTGTCGCAGCTGGCACACGACCGTAAGAAACCTATTCCGGTCGCAGTGGCGGGCAATCCAAGTGCGACCACAGATATCCTTGTTGGACTCACGGCAAATAAAAGGAGAAAGGTTCGAATCGCAGTATCTGGAAATACAGCCACCCCTCAGGATTTACTTAGTCAACTTGCCAACGATGACAACTGGGAAGTCCGCGGTACCATTGCCTCGAACTCAAATACACCCTCTAACCTCCTGATTCACCTCGCTGGCGACGACAATACGTTGGTACGACAATCCGTTGCTGCCAATTTGGAAACCCCCCCGTCAATACTCGTCAAATTGGCCGATGACCCCCGTGAGAAAGTTCGAATCGCAGTCGCGGGGAACCCCAGCACCGAGCCATATGTGTTGGATCGTCTGGCATTTGCCGGAAGGAAGCTCATACACGTCGCAGTTGCGGGGAACCCCAGCACTCCGTCAGCCACGCTCTCATGGCTGATCGCCGATCCAAGAATACATATTCGTATGTCTATTGCCGGAAACCCCCTTATCACCCCGGCACTTATGACGGATCTAGCCAGAGACCAGTCATGGCAGGTGCGCAACGAGGTGGCGAGAAATCCAAATGCTACCGTGAGCGTACTTTCCGCACTTGCAGATGACAACAGTAGATCGGTGCGGATATCTGTCGCTGAAAATCCGGCAACCCCGGCACTTGTCCTGGAGTCCCTTGCCACAGACCAGAGCAAAGGGATCCGCATTGCCGCCGCTGGAAACTCCAACACGTCCGTTGATCTTCTTTCCAAGCTTATTGAAGATAGCGATTGGGAAGTGCGAAGCAGCGTGGCGAGAAATCCAAATGTTCCCCCTGATCTTCTTTCCATTCTTGCCCTCGACGACATTAAATGGGTACGAAAATCGGTAGGGGAAAATCCCAGCGCACCCAAGGAGATTTTGGCCCAGTTGGCAGCTGATCAGAGGGTACATATCCGCAGAGCCGTGGCAATAAATCCCAGCGCACCCAAGGAGATTTTGGCCCAGTTGGCAGCTGATCAGAGGATAGAGATCCAAATTGTCGTCGCAGCTAACCTAAACACACCGGCCGCGTCGTTAGAGGATCTTGCCAAAATAAACAACGGACTGGTTCGTAGAAATATTGCAAAGAATCCAAACACCCCCTCGACATTGTTTGCCGATCTTGCTGAAGATCCGAGCAAGCTGGTTCGAAGATCCGTAGCATATAATTCAACCACACCCTCTGCGACGCTGGCTCGCTTAGCGGCTGACGGGCGGGTAGAAATTAGAGTTGCAGTGGCTTTCAATCCTGCCACGCCGCCAGAGACGCTCTCTGCGCTTGCGGAGGACAAAAGAAAGAAAATCCGTACTGCCCTGGCTGGCAACCCAAACACGCCACAAGAAGCTTTGGATCGATTAGCGACAGATCGTAGAAAGGCAGTCCTGGATGCAGTTGCCGGTAATCCCAATTATCAGGCTGCGCCCAAAGAAGCGTTGCCGGCCGATCCGGGAATTGCGCCTGACTCACCTCCGCAATAAGCCATGTACTTCTCTCTAAGCGAGTTGAGTTAATTCCTAAGTCTTGTGGTGGGAGGAGGGAGCCGCCGCGAGCATCAAATTTCGTTTTCACCAGTCATAGTTTCTCATTCAAAATTGAATTTGGAACTATGACTGACTGGTTGCCAGGAGTTCCGCCAGATAAATGTCCCTAGTTTTGGATCGTGTCACAAAATTCCTAATTTTCTATTACGATCAACTCCTTCAGCGGTGACGCTGTGAAGCGAGGTAAAGCCGATGGTCCTGTCCCGCAGATACCTTAATTGCGGAAAATCTTCAGAAGCCACTCTGGTGAACCTGAAGAGAACCAGGTTTGTCTTCAAGATATGGCGTGGAAATCACCAGATCCTCCGGTTGGGTGACTCGAATTACGTATTGCTTTACGGTTTTAGCAAATCTGATTCTCAACGGAATTACGCAAGCCCACCGCCAGTCATCTTCGGGGGACTATTTACTGTCGGCTTTACCCTCAGCGGCACCCGTACTCTTGTAACCGCGGATCACTTTTCTCAGCTGCACTATACGAATTGACCCTACTGCCAAAACCAGAAGACCGCCGAGTGCCGCTGCAACAAAAAGTGCGAGCGCCAAAGGAACAGTACCCGAAAATGTGACAAAAGTGATTTTAGTACTGCCTAGGTTCTCGAAAACAAACAGGAGTATTATTGCCAAGAGAACCACAGAGGGGAATATTCTTGTCCAGGTTCTACTTGCCCGCGTAGATTTGATACTGCCGCGCGGGATTGAAGAAGTTTCGTCAATTGGACCCTCAGGCTCGGTCGTTTCCAAACTAGATTGCACCGAAGGGCCGGATTGTGACAATAACATCGGTTTTACAGCCTCGGTTCGAGACTGAAAACCTGGAACTCGGACTCGCATCGGAACCCCCGATCATTTCCCGAGCTAAGAAACCCGATTGCTCATAGTAGTCTTAGGCCAATCCTATCATTCATTACGGAGGAAAACCATGGAGACTTTTTGCCGACCTCGGCTAAAACCTCCAAAAACTGTCTGTTGAGTCCTGATTGTATGTCCTGGTCCAACTCATCGGAGCCTCTGCTAACACCAGATGTCATCAGATATTGGGACGAAAATTCCGTGCCATATGTAGGATTGCGTGATACAATAGAAATAACGGCGCTTGTCTGACCGGCTCGCCGAAGACCGAGTTACGGTTATCATCTTTTTCGCTACTGTGTAGCATCCACCATTCCTTGAGTGCCTCACTTACGTCATTTGCAGGGAAAGTCGGTCAACATTTGTATCTCATCAAATATCAGGGCCGAGAGGGGCTGGAAGATGCAACCTGCGAAACATATTTTAGGTGTAAGACGTGGTCGTTTCAGTGTCGGTTTGCTCGCAGCCGTATCGGCTACCATATCGATGGCAGTGCTATTGGCGATGCCTGGCACCGCCGAAGCGACAGTAGCAACCGTGCCGCTGGGCACCGCCACTTCTTTCGGTGTTTTGGCCGGATCTGGAATCACAAATACCGGGTCCACTACAATTAACGGTGACGTTGGTTCATATCCGACAACAACGATCACTGGTATAGCGACAATGACCATTAACGGCACTAACCATGCTGGTGATTCAGTTACCCAGAGTGCGAAGAATGACCTTGTAACCGCCTATAACACTGCACAGAGCGAGGGGCCGACCTCACCCATCGTGGCTGATTTGGGCGGTCAAACTCTGACGCCCGGAGTTTACAATTCCGCTTCCTCTATCGGGCTTACCGGAACACTTACTCTCAATGGGAATAACAACGCGAATTCCGTCTTCGTCTTTCAAGCCGGTTCAACCCTCACTACGGCGGGCTCCAGCCAAATCACCCTAATCAACGGAGCTCAGGCCTGTAACGTGTTTTGGCAAATTGGAAGTTCAGCTACGCTTGGAACAAATTCAACCTTCGACGGAACTATCCTCGCCTTGACCAGTGTCACCGCCACAACCGGAGCGACGATAAATGGACGTTTGTTGGCAAGTAACGGTGCTGTCACGCTTGATATAAATACAATCACTGTGCCTACCTGTATTGCAACGCCGGTTTCGACTACAACTTCGACTTCGACAACATCTACTACGACGGTGGCCACCACTACTACCTCGCCTGTAACTACAACGACATCGGTGCTGGCAACTCCAGGCAGCATCACAGTTCCGCCTACCCACACTGGCAAGCCGTGGGCTGGCTGGCCATGGTGGGTTGGCACCGCCGTTGTTGGCATTGGAGGAATAGCTCTTATGGTTCCGTGGAAAATGAAGCGACGTTTGCGCCGTCAGAGGTGAAAATTGGGTCGTTCGTCCGGGACAATACATAATCTGCATTTTGTCACCGGACTCCGGCTGCGAATTGTCATAGGAGCAATACTGGTGGTACTTTCTGCTGCCGGGTTCATTTACCCTCTGGTGTGGCAGCGCCACCAGAACGTTGTCGCAAAGCAAACCGTCAGTCGTGACATGACCCTGGCCAGATCGGCTGCAGCTAATTCCGCGGCTTGTGTTCCACGTTCTGGACCAGGAGTTCTGGTAATTCCCGCCATCCGATTGACCGCTCCGGTCGAACAAGGGCTTTCCAATTCAGTTCTCGCGGTAGCAGTTGGTCACGATTCATCAACTCCTTGGCCGAGTCCTGGCAAATCCAGTTTGCTGGCAGGCCACGATGTCGGATTTTTGAGCCAGGATACGAAGCTGAAATCCGGAGATGCCGTAAAATATGTGGAGCCTTGTGCCACTCTTAACTTTGTTGTAGAGCGCCATATGATCTCAAAGCCCTACCAGCAGGTGGCGATGCCCCTCCCGGGAGGCCTTGTCCTTGATTCCTGTTGGCCAACCAATGCGCTCTGGTTCACTCCGGAGCGCTATCTTGTGATTGCCCGATATGTCTCCACTACACATGGATCGCCAGTCGTACCAGGCACACCCGCTCCACCCGAGGTACCAGTTGTACGGCTCCCCTCTGGATTGACTCCCAACGATGTCTCTCTGGCAACCAACGATTGGCCGATGGGGAGCCTTGTAATTACCGGAACTCCTTCACCGCAATGGGAGCAGTCTCAAGCAGCTTTGCAGGCCGAGTCTGCAGCACTTGATCTCTTCTTTGGACTGCGCCATTCCGTTGCTGGCGACGTTCCCGCTTGGGCTAGTTTGCTAGCTCCCGGAGTAGCGGTGCCCAAATGGTTAGCAGGTGCCCCCGGCAGCCGTCTAAATGTTACTGAAGTTGTAAGCGGGGTAGCCGTTACCCGGGTTGTCTTGTCATCGTCAGTCACCAGCATGGGCCGAACCATTGATTTCACGGTGACTGCCAGCGCACAGGGTTCTGTATTTCTCGTCACTTCGGTTCAACAGGTGTCATAGGGTTGCCAAGTCATGGAGGCCCGTCTCACAAGTATGAAATCCGGGGGGCTGGGATTCGATCTGCAACAATTGGACGATGAATTACGACATTTCATTGGAATTAAGCCATTGCGGTTCTAACCCAGTTAATTTGACTAACCCGGGATTCCCCGGCAGTCTCGATCCCGCTCCCTTGAGGCGGCAAAATGCTGATTTCATCTGCCAATGTCACGTCATTTCGACCCTAAATCTCACTGTCGGTCCGGCAAGGGGCATGACGGGTTGAAGACCGGCGATTGTAAATAAGCAATGAACGTCTAAGAGATGATTTCGCCGGCGCCCAAAACAGGTATGGCATGAGATATAT
>JABEUP010000040.1 GCA_013044365.1 Acidimicrobiaceae bacterium | reverse complement strand
CATGCTCCGCGATGCACCAGGCGATTTAGATACCACTGAAGCACACAGATGGGTTTCGATAATCACCGATACCGGTGTTTGCGCTCGCCTCGACGCCCTATTTACTTCCTATGGCTTCGCCGTCTAAGGCAGATCTCAAACCACTCCAATTGATCGTCATAAACGTAGCGGTAAAGAGCCTCCCGTTACCAACAATGCAGAACCACCACTTCGGCGTGATTCAACATCGGCAAATTTCGTGTTTTCCTATCTACCGCGGCTGACATAGTACATCAGCAGCGAGTCCCAAAATAGTCGGAAAACTGGAGAAATCTGCCCCGGACCAGCGGGTGAACTAGGTCAGCGAAACTTTTTCTCGCTGACCTTTTCGAGAAAACGGGCTCTGTCAACCACGTACCGCTCATGGGTGCCGCGACTGATTACGTCCTTTCCGTCATCGGCTTCGACATAGAAAAAGAGCCGGCGCCCGTCAACTTCGGTCAGTTTAACCCTGGCTTTGACCTCTAATCCCGGCGGGGTCGGCGCTTCATGACTGATGTTGATATGTGTTCCAAGGGTCTGCTCATCCGGCCAGTCAAGATGGGGATGCAGCGCCTTGACACAGGCCCATTCCAACAGACCGACAAGAAAACCGGTAGCAAACACCTCGGGCATTACCTGAAACTCCTCTGCCTCCGGGTAAAGGCCAGGCACAGTCTTTGACTGCGGGACACGATAAACTAACTCATACTCGATTCCAGCTTGCAATGAAGGCTTCACGTCAATTCCTTTACGCCACTGCGCCAGCCATTCACCTTTAACGCGAATCAGCCGACCCCTAAAATTCCAAAGTTCAGCCCTGGCCATTTCTGGCACTGACAGTTTTTGAATTCTACGCCACATTTATTACCCAATGCGAAAACAACTCTTTCATAGGCGGGGCCGGTGAAGCTCAGCTGGAACTGGGGTCTGATTTGCGGTTCGGGATACCGGGGTCGGCACCCCTGCAGGCCAACCGTTAAATGTCCCGCTATATCGGCGATTTCCGGTGGTGACCATCATCTGGCGGCAATGGAGCGTAAGTGGTACGCTCCAGAATGAAGCGCGAAGGATACGGAGCACAAACAGCGACTATGCCAGTTACCACCCCTTTTGTTGTCATGGCAAAACCGATTGGTCCAATCTGCAACCTGAGATGCGACTACTGCTACTACCTTCAAAAGAAGTCCCTGTTTCCTTCAACCGAGCATTTCCGCATGCGGCCCGAAGTACTGGAGGCCTATGTCAGCTCCTTCATTGCCGAGAGTCCGGGTCCGATGGTGCATTTTGTCTGGCACGGGGGCGAGCCCACGCTGGCCGGGACTGACTTCTTCAAAAAAGTGCTGGAACTTCAGGCACGCTACACCCCCGAGGGTTGGCAATGCCTGAACAATCTGCAAACCAACGGAACCCGCCTGGATCCGGGCTGGTGCAGCTTCTTAGCCGAGAACAACTTCACGGTAGGACTCAGTATCGACGGTCCGGAACATCTTCATGACGCCTACCGGATTGACCGAAAAGGGGACGCCACTCACTCAAAGGTGATGCAGGGGCTCCGACGCCTTCGCGCACACGGCATAGAGCCGGACATCCTTTGCACTCTCAATGCCGCTAACTCCAAGTTCCCCGCCGAGGTCTACCACTTTTTCCTGGACCAGAAAGTCCGCTGGCTTCAGTTTCTTCCCGTGGTCACCCGCCTTGCTGATGGCACCGTGGCACCCTGGTCAGTCAAATCACAGGAAATGGGAACGTTCCTAAACACGGTTTTCGACGAATGGATACGCCACGACCTCGGAAGGATCGGAATCCAGAACTTTCTCGAATGCATGCTTGTTGCCGGAGGCAAGCCAGCCAACATCTGCATCATGTCTGAAACCTGCGGAAGGGTTCTGGCGGTTGAACACGACGGTGGAACATACAGTTGCGACCACTTCGTAAATCCCGGCAACTATCTGGGGAACCTAACTACGGATTCTCTGGCGGATCTCATCGAGTCGCCGGTACAAAGGGCATTCGGGAAGGCAAAGAAGGAGTCGCTGCCAGGTTATTGCAAAGAGTGCCCGGTGCTATCTTTCTGCAACGGCGGATGCCCCAAAGACCGCTTTATAAAAACTCCCGACGGTGAGGACGGGCTCAACTACCTGTGCGAAGGCTACCGAAGCTACTACAGCCATCTTCAGCCGGAACTTGAGGGAATCCTCGGTTTTTACAAGAAGGGAATGTCCCCGCAAGCAATTATGGCGGAGATTGAAAAATCGGAGATCTCTGCACGCGCTAAATGGAAGACTGCTTCACGAAATGACACATGCCCCTGCGGTAGCGGCAAGAAATACAAGCACTGCTGCTTTGCATCTCATCGCCGCTAGACCCCGATTGAGTTCAGTTGGGAATTTTACGAATGTATCCAAAAGACTCCTGGAGGAGCTGCGGCTGATTGATAAGAAGCCGGCAAATTCGCCCGTAGGTGAAGTCAACAGAAGCCAATTGTTTGGACAGAAGTTCTCTTCGCTGTTATTAAATCTACCAAAAGTGATCGATATTCCGGGGTTATATCTTTAGAGCCTGAATGGTTCCGATTGACCGGGCATCCAATTAATACTACAATGTAGGACATGAAGCAGGTAGGAGTTCGTGAACTCAATCAAAATGCATCGGCAATAGTTGCACGGGTTGCGGCCGGAGAGAGTGTTATTGTCACCTATCGAGGGAGAGCAGTTGCACAGCTCAGCCCCATCCGAGAAGGAAACCTTGCTTCTCTTATTGCTGCTGGCGGAGCTAGACTTCCCAAACGTTCGCTCTCTGAACTCACAGACCCTCCCAAACGCCAGTCCCCGGAAGAACCTCTTTCCCTGGTTCTCGATTCATTTCGCAAGGCCGAACGATATTGACTGTTTTCTATTTTGATACCTCCGCCGCAGTGAAACTTATAATTGAAGAACCCGAGTCGGCTGCCCTAATGGCATGGGTGAAGACCAATTCAGATCGAATCGTATCAAGTGATCTGTTGCGTACGGAACTCCTCCGAACCACCAGACGTGGAGCGCCGGAGCAGATGGGCAGGGCTCGTATAATTCTCGAATCGCTAACGCTGGTGACCTTGCCCTCGGCAACCTTCGAAAGGGCTGCCGAACTCGCTCCAGAGCTATTGCGAAGTTTGGATTCCCTGCATCTCGCAGCCGCACTTGAACTGGGCGACGATCTCGATGGTTTCGTTACCTACGATGAATTGTTAGCAAAAGCGGCCCATCTGTACGGTATTGATGTGATTGCGCCTAAAGATCGCTGAGACGGCTGAGAGTTCGGGTCAGAGGACTGGAATTGGCCAGCTGTTTAAGGTGAGGCATCGGAGGGCTGAAACTCTCCTGCGACTCCCGCTACTCAACGCATCAACGTCGCTGTGGCACTGATGCCCGACATCCCATAAAAGACCCCAGATCAGAACAGAGATTCTCCACAATGTTGATTAATGTTGACTAATCCGATAAACTTTCTTAAGTATCCAGAGAGATCTAAACCAACCGCTGTCGGCCAATCAAAATCAGGAGAGATCAAATGCATCATCGAATTGTCATAATCGGAGGAGGTTCGGCCGGAATAAGCATTGCCGCCAGGCTTCGCCGTGCAGGCCAGAATGACATCGCCGTCATCGAGCCTTCCGATATCCACTATTATCAGCCACTTTGGACGCTGGTGGGGGGCGGAGTAAGTTCGCTGTCGCACACGCGGCGTTCGGAAACATCTGTCATGCCCAAAGGGGTGCGCTGGATCCAGGACAAGGCTGCAGAGATTGATCCTGGCCAACGCCAGGTTTCGATCTCATCCGGCTCGACAATCTCTTATGACTTTCTAGTAGTTTGCCCCGGACTGGAGTTGGCCTGGGATATGGTTCCCGGACTCGAAGATGCCGTTCACACTCCATTCGCGAGTTCCAACTATGTCGCTGAGCTCGCGCCTAAGACCTGGGAAATAGTGAGAAAGTTTCGTGGAGGCACAGCCCTGTTTGCCTCGCCGGGTACACCGATAAAGTGCCCCGGCGCTCCTCAAAAGGCGGCCTATCTGGCTGCAGACCACTGGCAAAAAACCGGCACCCTGTCAAATACGGACCTGATATTTGCAACCGGGGCGGGCGGAATATTTGGCGTACCGGAATTCGCCAAGGTCCTCTCCGGCGTTATCGAGCGCTACGGCATCGACGCCCGCTTCAGCCACGAGCTCGTGGAAGTCGACCCGGGCAAGCGTGCGGCGACATTTGAGATCACCACTCCCGAGGGCAAGACGCGCCAGTCGATAACTTATGACATTTTTCATACTGCCCCGCCGCAGCGGGCACCGAAATTCATACGGGACAGCCAGCTGGCAGATCCGGCAAGTCCGTTCGGCTGGGTAAGCGTGGACCGTAACACTCTTCAGCACACCGTCTACCCTGAAGTCTTCTCCTTGGGCGATGTTTGCAACGCGCCGACCTCAAAAACCGGGGCTGCGATCAGGAAAGAGGCGCCGGTAGTCGTCGCTAATTTGATCTCGGCACTCGAGGGTAAACAACTGGTGGCCCGATATGACGGTTATGCCGCATGTCCTTTCACTACAGCCCGGGGAAAGATGCTTCTGGCAGAGTTCGACTACAGCCTTACCCCACACCCGACCGTGCCCTTGATCAACACCAAGAAAGAACGCTACGACATGTGGCTGCTGAAGCGCTTCGGACTTCCCTACTTTTACTGGAATTTCATGCTGAGGGGCCTCGGATAAAAAATAATTAGCATCCGTCCATAAAGGCTTTCAGGCTGAATCCGCCGAAGAACCCTGCCAAAGCCGGATGCGGGCTCGATATTCGTGATATCCGAGCGGTTGAACGCAGAAATGGTCACTAAACCCGAATGCCGACTTTGGATTGGGAGATTTGTGTTGACAGAAAGCTGATGGTAGTTTTCATATAAGTCGCAAGGTGCCCAACGAGAAATTCTTTGAGGGATAATCGGGAAGCCGGTGAGAATCCGGCGTGGTCCCGCCACTGTGACCGGGGAGTCCCCTCTAAATGCCACTGTGCCTATTGCATGGGAAGGCAGAGACGGATTATGAACCGGCGAGCCAGGAGACCGGCCTTGCGTTGGTAAAACCGCATGTGGACACTGCGGAAACGAGACGGGGATATCTCATTATGTTTTTTCACACGAGCCGGGCTGCACTCTACCCGGCTACCGACCGGCCGTGGTCGGTAGAAACTCATGGTATCGAAGCAGTAGAAGACACTGATCGCCACGGCACTTCCCGGGAGCTTCTTTGGGTATGGCTGGCTGCAAACATCAGTGTTATAGCAGTTGTTTACGGTGCAATACTTACAACAATTGGTCTCAACCTCTGGGAAGGCGCATTTGCAGCTATCGTTGGAAGCGTCTTGTCGTGCCTTGCAGTTGGAGTACTAAGTGTCGCAGGTAAGTGGGGCGGCTCACCAACTCTCAGCTTATCCCGATTGCCATTCGGGACCAGGGGAAATCTAGGACCAGCAGTTGTCAGCTGGATTAGCCTTTTAGGTTGGGAAGTTGTGACTGCCGTTGTGGCAGCTGAAGTTCTGCTTGCTCTGTTCGATGCCTCATTCCATGTTTCCGCCACCACCGACTTGGGGTTGATGGCGATAGCACTAGTTCTAGCAATATCGTTGACACTCGGTCGCCTCGGCCACGCGACGATAGCGGCAATACAATTTTATGTTTCATGGATACTGGGACTTTTCACTCTTATTCTTATACCCTTACTTCTTGAACGGGTTAAATGGAATGTAGTTGCCCAAGGTCACCCAGCTTCATGGGAGAATGTACTAGGAGGAATTAGCATTGTTGCAGCAGCTGGTGGAATTAGCTGGGCTAATCTGAGCGCCGATTATTCTCGCTACCTCCCCAGGAGTGAGCCCAATGGATCGGTTGTTTGGTGGACGACAATTGGTTCCGCCCTTCCTCTAATTTTCCTAATTGTTGTGGGGATACTGCTGTCAAATACCGTTTCTAACCTTGCTGCAAATCCGAACCCGATTGCGGTACTTGAGACCGAACTACCATCCTGGATGGCTATCCCATATTTATTGGCAGCATTCATTGGATTGATGGTCCAAATGGTCATGGGTCTGTATTCATCTGGCCTGAATTTAATGGTGCTCGGAGTTAGAGCCAAGCGTTCGAAGACTGTGCTCATCGACGGAATACTGATACTACTGGTGGGCGCATATGTGATCTCTGCCAGGCAGGAGTTTCTAGGGTTGTTTACCAGCTTCATAGAATTGCTTGCATGCGGGATTGCCACGTGGGCAGCTGTATTTATTGCCGACATGGCTGTGCACTACAAGTACCATAGGCTAGAGCTGCATCAACTCTATTCCGCTCAGCTCCCTTCCCCCCGAAAAGAACTAAATCTGCCAGCACTATTTGCGTGGTTAACCGGAACCATTGTTGGCCTGTCATTCACCGCTACTCCGGTTTTTACCGGATTTTTGGCAAATGGAATTTTCGGGCGCACCAACCTGGGATATTTTATCGGATCCGTGATAAGCGCAGCGATATATGCAAACCCAGCAGCTAGAAAAGCCCGGTCGAACCGAAACTTGCCAAGGTCCTCTCCGGCGTTATCGAGCTCCGAAGTATAGACCCCCTTCGGCCAATAGCTTGCAGGATTCGATCCAGGAAAGCATGCAGAGACATTTGAGACACGCCAGCCGATAACTTACGATATTTTATAGTTCACCGTCGCAGCGGGCGCCTAAATTCGTCCAGGATAGAGGGGGCAAGATGCCTGCTGCGAATTCGGCTGCAGCCTTACGCGGCACCCGACCGTGCCCTTGATCAACACCAGGAAAGAACGCTACGACATGTGGCTGCTAAAGCGCTTCGGACTTTCCTGCTTCTGCTGGAATTTCATATGGAGGGGTCTTGGGTAAAAGCAGTCATATTCGCTAAAGATCCCTTACACGCCAGTAGCTAGTTGGTCAAGCGCAACCTCTGAAACTCTGGCCGCATCAGCTGGCATCTTGGCAGCGGTGAATTGCGGCCACCGATAACAGGTAAGGGCAAGCAGAATGTAAAGCGGGCCTGCATTGGGGTCAGTTCCCTGACCAGTGAATATCCCACCCAGGTCTTGGCCTACAATCCAGATTACCAGAGCCAGCGCGGCACCGCTCAAGAGCGCGATGTTGGGCCTGCGCCAGAGGGCTCCCAGACCAATTGCAACTTCTGCGAACCCGAGTATTATTGCGACCAGCGTGCCGTGACCTTGTATCGCGTGACCTGCATGATTGCTGATAGAAGCCAACAGGCTTGGCTCACCCGAGGCACCTGCGGTAATTGCCGAGGACAGAGCGCCTTTGGCGTGGTTATCAGGCAGGAACTGCAGGACGGCATCGGTAATCCAAACCCCGGCCCACACAATCCTTCCTCCGAAGTCACCGAACGGCCCGCTCGCCGATGCAGAAACCTCCTTGGACCCGCCGGTCGGCCAGACAAGTGCCCCAATAAGCCCGTACAGCAAAACCGCGCCAGGAGCGCCACTCACTATTGTGGCGCTTCCGCCAAGCATCTGTCCGAAAGCTTCCGCCAGCCACCAAACCAGCACTACCCAGACAAATGAGACCGCTAAAGCCGGTTTCACAGTTCGAGGAATCAACAGTCCTATACCAATCAGAACTTGGATCGTAGCGAAAATTGCATTCCAAATCGCGATGTGGGGAGTAAGGAACTGTGCCATCGCGGTGACGCTTTGGGCCACAAAAGCGGGCTGGCCCTGCCCGACGCCAGCCAATATATTTGTGGCAAAGTCCTTTGTAAACATATAGGGCTGGAACTGAAGAATTCCGTCAACCAGCCAAATAATACCAAGAACAATTTGTACGAATCGCTGCGAAGGCCTCAATATCTCCTCCTTTGGGTACAGGTTTCACCAGTTGCCATAAATGTCAAGCTCGACTCAAGCGTCTTAGATCTTCGACCGGTAGCCATCTCGTCACCTTTTCAAGCTCCGAAGCTCGTGAAATGAGGTCACCGATGCCGCCTTCCGTGCATTCTTTCCGGTTCATGCCAGGGAGAAGCATCCGGGCCTAGCAGGTCGTCCAGGAACTGATCCAGTTCCTCCGATAATGGGTCGCGAGTCTTGTACAACAACCCGATAAAGATTACGCCAATAAAAAATACCGCATAGGCAAGAAGTGTCAACAGAGAGAGTCCCACCAGGACAACTAATGCATACTCAACCACCATCGACATAAACGCCATCGTATGGCTAACGATTTGAGTCCAACACTAGGAAAACACCTAGTTTTAAGCCCGAATCCCACAGTGGCACCCGTAAACCTCGGCAATTCCAGCACCGTGTCAGCGCACATCAAACCGGGTAAACCATTACCGCAAAAGGACTCTGCGCCACCCGGGTAGGTGGTTGCCCGGTATTGGTACCACCTATTGCAGCTTAAGCGAAACAGCAATTGCCAAATGCAGAGTTGACCTTCAGATTTCACCGCGCATTCAGTGCCCAGGGTATGCCGGATTGAAAATTGCCGCAGTTCCACAGATGGTTCAGACCAACGCAACCGGCCGCCGGATCAATTCGCCGGCGGCCGGAGTTCAACTACTCGATGATGCGGGGGCTTTCCTCCTGGGCGAACGATGTCCCGCAAAATGGACAAAGAAGCTTGTAGGACTTGTGCCTTAGATCTTCCCAGTGGCAATGGAACTTGCCCTGGCATTGCGGACATACTGCGTCAAAAAGCTTTACCATCTTTGTTCATCCCCTCGCTAACTTTTCAAGTTCTTCCTCACTGATCAGGTTCTCAAGCTTTACCCGCTCAAGCGCCTCATCAGGAACTCTTACCCGCTCCGCAAAAGGACGCCCCAGGGGCTTGGTAGCGTCGATGATCATCTTGTCGGTCATTACGTCATCGATCTGAGAGGGATCGAGGGTATTGCCCTTGACGTTCTTGATGATATCCACGTCAGACGAAGCCTGGACCCTGGTCGCCACTGCCCAGAGCACTTCCTGCTCATTGAAGGGATCGATATCATCATCCACCACGACCACGTGTTTGACAAAGTCACATTCACCCAAGGCTATCAGGGCCGCCTGTTTGCTCTCTCCATTAACCTTCTTGGCTATCGAGATGTAGCAGTTGAATCTTCCTGCACCGGAGTCAGGCATATGAAGACCTCTGATAGTCGGTACAACACCCTTGATCCGGCTGAACAAAGTCCCTTCCTTGGGTATTGCGCCCAATGTCCAGTTGTCCTTGTGGCCCACAAAAATATCCTGATACACGGCATCTTCGCGGTAGCTGATAGCTTTGATATCGATCACCCAGCGGGTCCGCTGGGGACCAAAAGTCCCGGGAAATTCTCCGAAGGGACCTTCCACCTCCCTCACGTTGGGCAACACCTCTCCCTCTATCACAATCTCTGCGTCAGCTGGAATCATGAAATCGCTGCCCCAGGTCTGCGACGGGGTCAATCTCAACGGCTCGTTCATGACCGCACCGGTCAACTCGTAGTCGTCCACACCAAACGGAGAGACATTTAAAGCACCCAGATAGAAAGCGGGATGATGGCTGACCACGATCGCAACTGGAGTAGGCAGTCCCTTCTCCTCGTTCTTGCGCACTATCTGCCAGTTGTGCCTCGGCGACATGTGAAAGCCCAGTTTCCTTGGCCCTTTGTACATAGTGCGCATAAATGCGATGTTGTACGCGCCGCTGTCGGGATCTTTCATCACTGGAGTCATATCGATGTATGGGCCGCCGTCCATGTAATGATGTTTCACAATTGGGAATTCGCTGAGATCGGCTTCGTCTCCCACCTTTACGATCTGACAAACCGGGGCCTCGGATCTCGCTATCTCAACCGGAGTCTTTCGAAGGGCCTCCCGGCGTGCATATTCAACCGCCATTGGAAGGCCGCTTTGAGCGGGATCGAGTCCAAGCGCCATGGCGCAACGCTTGCGCGATGCGTAGATATTGGTCGCAAGGGGAAAACGTGAAATCTCACCCTTTAAATTGAGACAGTTGGAGAAAAACGTCATCGGATACTTTCCTTGCTTCTCCAGGTGCGTCAATACCGTTGTTACGTCAAAGGCAGCTGGATTCACCACGCCATCTACGTGCAAGATTTCCGACGGATGCTTGCTTTCTATAAAATCGAGATAATCTCTAAACCCCTGTGCCATCTCCACCCTCTTTTTCAAATTCCATGTTGGATCTTTCTGCCATCAATCCCGCGAAACAGTTTAATCGATGCAGCTACGCCTGACGAATCTTGAGGCTCTGCCTTAAACAACAGTTGCAAACTTACCAGAGAGGACCTTGACGCCACCACTAGATTGCAAGCCGATATCACCATCGAAGCGACCTTGCAATTGACATCAGCCCGGCCGAAATCGCTCTCTCATCTGGCGATATCTGCTATATCATTGGACCGGCAAACTCCCCGCCAAGAGAATAGCAATAATTTCCGGATTCTCCAATATCGGTTAAGGACAAGTTGCCGCCTGCGAAAGGGTTACCCCAGGGCTGAGGCACATTTCGCAAGCGGCATTTCCTATTCTTTAGCTGAATCTATCTATGCTCTACAGCTCTTCGTCTTCGAAGAACTCGATCTCCGGAGCTACTCCGTTTAGTCCAAGCTCCTGCCACTTGGCGGAAACCTTCTCATACACCTGGCGGTCCAGTCTGGTACGCCTGGAGAATTCATTTATGTACTTGTACTCTTTGCAGGCATTGATGATGCATTTCGAACCCCAGGGCCTGATCTCAGCCGGGTTCTGACTCGGATCCAAATAAGTGCTCCAGGTCTCCCTGAGGATATCGATGGAGTCCTTTGGACGTGAACGCGTGGCCATCGCCCAGATTACCTCCGACAGGCTGGTCGGATCTACATCCTCGTCCACCACCACCACATATTTGGTGAAGTAGGCTCCACCCATGCACTGGGCGGCAAGTGCTCCGACCTGAGAGGCATGGCCGGCATATCTCTGCTCGATCGAGACAACGGTCCAACCCCATCCGGCGGCTTCAGGTGGTGACCACACCCCCTTGATCCCCGGAACTCCCATGGAGTCCAAGTCATCCCAGACCTTGGAGGACTTAGCCAAGGCCCACATCACTCCACACTCGTTGGAGGGCCAGTCGGCCATCAGGGCAGACATGAGTATCGGTTTGTCCCGGTAACGGATTGCCTTGATTTCTATGTAGGGGGTAGCACCACCCGGACGACCGTAGTAGCCCTGAAACTCGCCGAACGGACCTTCCGGAGCGGTCTGATCAGGATAGGCAAAGCCCTCGATGATGATCTCGGCATGAGCCGGCAATATAAGTCCGGTGATCTCGCTCTTGAACACTTCGATGGGCTCACCAGCGATTCCCCCGGCAAACTCATATTCAGAGACATCTTTTGGAAATGTAGTCGCCGCAACCAGAAATAGCAGCGGATCTCCGCCGTAGACGGCCGCCACCGGGGCCGGCTTGCCCTGTTTCCACCACAGTTCCCTGTCCAGCAGGGCGTCTTTGCCCGGTGATGCGTAGAATCCAACCTGCTTTGGACCTTCAACCATCTGACGATAGGTTCCGAGGTTTATCCGGCCGGAATTGGGATCCTGGGTTATCACCACGTCCGCAGTTCCAATGTAGGCCCCGCCGTCTCTCGGCCACATCACTGGAGCTCCGAACTTGGTGACATCGACATCGTCTCCGGTATCGATGTTTTGGTTGACCGGTGCGGTGGCGCCATCGACCACTTTGGGCGCGATCCTCTGCTTCATCTTCCTGGCGAGGGTATGTGCAAGGTCAATCGGCTTCTCATCTGGATTCTCCCGGATCGCCAAGGCAAGGCGTTTGTAGCTGGAACCATAGGGATTGAACAGCACCCTTTGGCCGGGATGGCCCATGATGTTCTCAAAGAGTAACGTCGGGCCTCCTATCTCTTTACCAGCCAT
>JABEUP010000254.1 GCA_013044365.1 Acidimicrobiaceae bacterium | reverse complement strand
GCTCAACGAGATAATCAATCTCCGCCAGCAAACCATCTCAGAGGTGGTGGCACAGTGGCCAAAAACCGAAGTGGACATGCTTATTGAGCTAGTTGAAAAACTTACCCTCGGCGTGGAGAAACAGGTCGGCCAAAAAAGCCTTCCCTAAGTAGACCGATCGTCCCGGGGTTTTTGGGCATTTCGGATAGGCCTGAAACCACTGAAATGATGCGGCCATTGCGGACTCGCACTAAGGCGTGCGCTGCCTGATACCGATCTATGATCATCCGATTTACAATGGCAAGGGCGACAACGTTCTATCTGTGGCGACTTTTTAGTGTGAATGCGAGGTAATTCTGGCTCGGTTGCATGATAATCCAAACCTGATCGGCGGAATAGCCACAACTGGAAAGAGACCCGCGTGTCAGGACTTCTGATTGGCTGGTGCGCCTTGCTCGGATTCGTCATCGGGTCGTTCCTAAACGTCGTAATCTACAGGGTGCCCCGCCACCGCTCGATAGTGTCTCCCCGCTCGGCATGTCCCTCCTGCGGCGTGGCCATATCTGGGCGCGACAACATTCCCGTTGCGTCCTGGCTCATCCTGCGGGGTAAATGCCGCAACTGTCATACTCAGATTCCGAAGCGCTATCTTTTTGTCGAATTGGCAGGCGGTGCGCTCTTTGGGGGAGCGGCCGCCCGCATCGGCTTCAACTGGGATCTTCCCGCCTTCCTTGTACTCTTCTCCGGATTGTTGGCACTGTCCTGGATCGACTTAGAACATCTCGTGCTCCCAAAACGGATCGTCTATCCCACCTCGGCGATAGTTGGCGCCCTGTTGGTTATCGCCGCTTTTGCCACTGGCCGGTGGTACAGCCTTTTGATAGCCGTCATCTGTGCTGGCGCCTGGTTCATACTTTTCTATCTCATAAATTTGTTTTGGCCCCAAGCGCTTGGTTTCGGCGATGTCAGACTCGCCCCCTTGCTTGGCCTGGGACTCGGCTGGCTGGGTATTCCCTATGTTTTGCTTGGATTCTTTTCCGCCAACTTTCTTGGAGCAATCATCGGAATCACCTTGATTGCCACCAAGCGCATGAGCCGCCACCAGCAGATTCCCTACGGCGTTTTCCTGGCACTTGGCACAGCGCTCGCCATCTTCGCTGGTCCGGAACTTCTGGCCCCGCTGCAGCATTACCTGTAAGGCTGACTGGGACAAAGTTAAAATGCGGGTGATCAAGGCACTTACTGACATTTGCCCTGTACGCGTCCCATGCGGCGAGAAACTGGGGCGCACGCCCATCTCTCCGGCAGCGATTCCGATGGAAACCAGTTGGGCTGAATAAGACGTTCCGCCCCGTTATGTGTAGATCCAACGAAAAGTTTGTATCCCGCCTGACCCTAAATTCTGCTGATCCATGTCGATACGAGGTCACATAAACTCGTGGAGTCTTCGCCAAAGTTACCGACTCCCCAGATCGGCAGTTATGCCCAGAGCAGGGTCTTTTTGAATTGCGGCGGGCGGCTATCTGAACATTATTTATACGGAGATGGGCCTGTTGACTTGAAAGTTCGGTTGAATTATGACTCGCTTTGCTGCCCTTTGCGCTGATCTAACCAGGCCGGAACATCCCGAATGCCAGCCAAGACGGCATCCGGCCGGTACGAGGAAGACATTCGGCCCAAAGCATCAGCTGAAGTAACTCCTGACAGCAGCAGAACAGTAGCGGCGCCAAGCATTCGCCCGAGCCTAACGTCCTGGGCAGGTTGGTCGCCAATAACCACAATTGATGACGGCGGAAGATCCAACCGATTCTGAACCGCGGCAACCATGGTTGGCGAGGGCTTTCCAAGCACCACCGGGCGGCGCCCGGCAGTGTAGGCAATAGCAAGTGCCAAGGATCCTGGTCCTGGAATTATCCGGTCCTCCATCGGTTCTCCGCGATCGAGATTAGTCACGTAGAAAGCTGCCCCTCGTCGTACTGCTTCTGCGGCTGCCGACAATCTTGTAAGGTTGATGTCAGAGTCGGTGGCAACCAGCACCACCTCAGCTGTCTCTCCCTGCTGATCAGATAACACCTTCATTCCAGTTGTAGAAAGACGGTCCCGAAGGGATTCGCTTCCAACCACGTAGATCTCTGATGCGAAGTGGTTTTGGGCAAGAAAATTTACCGCTACGGTTCCCGCCGACACAATCTCCTGCTCCGATACTTCAAGTCCAGCAGACTGCAACCGGTCACTGATCATTCGATCTGAGAATTGGTTCTGCTGGGTGCAAAACACTAGTCGGTAACCCGATTGATGCAGAAATTCCAAGGTTTCCGACGCACCGTCAAGGACCTTATTCGCCAGCATTACCGTTCCGTCAATATCCAATATGATTCCCTTGATATCCACCCCGCCTCCTTTCGCGCCGCACATCCCGACCACACGATGCCAGCCATTGACCAGAATCCTTTTCCCCCACAAATCCGACGTAGTCGGAGACAGAGTACCCAAGCGTACTGAAAAGACCCCCGAAATAAGAAACAGGTATGAGAGAGAGGGTAAAACACCGCATTTGACAATCTATCCATGGCGGATTGGCCTCGGCTAAGGCAATGCCAAAGGCAGGGCAATTATGACACGACATGTCGCCACAGGAACTGGATGGCTGGCGTTTAGGGTGGTTTTCGCTGTGCCCTGATCCAACAGCGCCACAGTCAGATACCAAACTCTGCAGGCTCCAGCTTGCAAATGCGATACTCGCTATCGCCATTATTTCCACTCTCTTTCTGCGAAGCAGGCTCTACAGCTGGAATGCAGGGTGCTTCTGGTCTCAATTGCGTAGAACAGACAGCAGGTTAAGAATTCAACCATCGCTTTCGCAAACAACGGCTTTCACCGACATGGCCGAAATGCTTGGGCCGGTCAGGTCAGCTTGCAGATCATCCAGACAGGACCCTGAAGGGTATCGAGGAGGGCTTTGCTAAACCCAAGGTCACCTCGGCGATCTTTCGATCGCCCCTGAGCAAATATTTTCTGCTGATCTTTAGCTTACGAGCTGGGCGGCGGCATTGGTGGCTTGAGTGGCCAACGTCCCCACACGGCATAGTGCAGAATGATTACCGCGGCTATGTAGTTCAAGCCGCTCACACCTATCCACAGCTCGACTGGAGCCTGGTTCCAAGTTCCCGTCGCATGTCCCAACCCCCGCAGTCCGAAGTAAAGCAAGCCAGTAACGACTATGACCAAGACCGAGGTACCAAGT
>JABEUP010000253.1 GCA_013044365.1 Acidimicrobiaceae bacterium | reverse complement strand
GCGGGATTCTTGGACAACAACATCCTTACCTCATGTCCATCGATTAATACCCTTTTGTAACGTCCTACCACCTCTGCGACCAACGACATTCTTCTCGCAGCCGAGTTGAGGTCAACTCCAAGAAGGTGGCATATGCTCAGAGCGATGGCTGCATTCGCAATATTGCACCGGCCCGGAAGCATTAATTCTATTTCGATGGCTTGACCAGCCACATTGATTTTCGATCCCGACACCTCCGCATCCGGAGAGGGTCGAATGAAACCGCAGGCACAACTCCAGTTGGAACCTTCAAATTCAATCTCCTCCCCGCATACGGGGCAGGAGTGCGCATCCTGTCTGAAATTCAGTCCCGCTGAAACCCAAAATACAAAAGAAGCAGGCGTGGCAGCATAGACCACTAACGGATCATCACAGTTAGCCACCACTTGTATAGAAGGATTTGTCTCAAGGAATACTCTCCACTTTGCAGAAGTCATGCGCGTCTCTGAAACGCGGTCGAGTTGATCCCTCGACAGATTCAAAAGCGCGACAATTTTGGCTCCCAGCTCAGCACCTATGATCGGTAAATAAGCTTCATCAACTTCGAACACACCCAGAGACTTCGAGCCCGCTGAAGTGTCATGCCTCGCAAGCGAATATGCAATACCCCCCTCCATATTGGCACCGGTTTCGTTGGAGACGATACTGTAGCTACCCGATAAGGCTTCATTGGTGAGAGCGGTAGTAGTGGTCTTGGCATTAGTTCCGCTCAACAGCACAGTTGGCAAAGAAAACGAAAGGTCCCTTATGGCTCTGGGATAGATATACAGAAGGATCCTCCCCGGAAGAGTGGCTCCTTCCCCAAGGCTAAGAGTTCGAACCAACCAGGAACCCGCATTTGCAAAGATGATAGCGATCTGCAACTTTAGGTTAAGGCCTGAATGTTTCACTAGAGAGCATCCTAGTACTCGAGATCGAAATCAGAATAAGCCCGAAGGTGAATCAATTATCAAAAATAGCAACTTCCACCTGGGAGGGTAAAAGTTTCTTGTTCGGGCTTAAATAGGAAGGAGTTGGCGGGGGGAGCCAACTCCTTCATCAAGGCACGGTACGGAGGGGGGTCCGAAACCTGCATTAACAATTATGCCCGACATTTCACTATCCTTTGCAGTAATTGATGAGATACCTGGTATCTATATAAACGATGGATATAAAACAGATGAGAGCACTTCTCGGTGTGGAGGAATATGGAGGTTTCTCAGCTGCGGCAAGCGCGATGGAAACCGTCCAGTCAAATATCTCAACTCACGTCTCTAGACTCGAATCCGAATTGGAAGTAGTCCTTGTAGAAAGACGTACAGGCTCGCTGACTCCCGAGGGAACGGCAGTGGCGAAGCGGGCCCGTTTGATCTTGAAGGAAATGGAAGCCATCCAGTCTGATCTTCATGCCCTCAAACATGACATTCAGGGAACTGTGCGAATGGGTATGATCGGCACCACTGGCAGATGGCTCATTCCACTATTGGTACCAGAACTGACAAAGCGCCATCCGAACCTCCATTTTGCGGTGTCTGAAGGTACAACGACCTCCCTAGAGGCGAGGTTGCACAATGGGACAGTTGATCTCGCGCTAGTCAATAAACCCCCGTACTCTGAGGAGTTTGCCTTTAAATCTCTATTCGATGAGGAGTACGTACTTTTCATCAATGCCTCGCATCCTCTTGCCGCGAAAGGCTCAGTGACGATTGCCGAATTGAACGGCATTGGACTTATTGTCCCGCCAAAAGGAATTCCCTTCAGAGAACTTCTGGACACCCTCGCAAAGCGGAACAGAATTAACTTCAACATCATCGCCGAAGTTGATGGCGTGAGATTGATAGCCTCAATGGCATTTGATGGGTATGCCCCGGCAATTATCCCGGCAACCGCCGTTCCCCACTATCTAAGTGATTTTGCCGTGATTCCGGTGAAGGACCTGCCAAACCGAAGAATAGGTATTGCCAAACGAAAAAGAGCGCTCGAATCAGCCCCAATGATATCGGTTCTTGACCTAATTGACGAAATATTTGCCAATGACGACTCCTCGAGATTCCCAATGCCAGCTGGAACTTACAAAGTTGGCGAGCACAAACTTTGACGTCCCTGTGACTTCACGTCTCCGTTAATCAATTTTCCAAATCCAGGCACCCCCATCTCCAATTAATATTTCTTTGCTAAATTGCCTATACTTACAACAGACCGCCAGCGGTTCTAACGGCTTTGTTCCATTAGGGCTCTTAGATATTTGGCTCTTCCAATTCCCTCAACGGGCATTCGGAACAAATGAGACTTTGATCTTTGTTTGGTTGTGAAGCGTTCAAGTCTTTGGTGTATCTGCAGATACCTCCAGGATGCTGCAAAACATCGGTGGATGAGTAATTACAAAAAGTGGAATAAATGGAAAGGTTGAAAAATGGCGAAAATTTGTGACGGTCGAGTCGTAATAGTTACAGGGGCCGGTAGAGGGATCGGCAAATCACATGCACTCGAATTTGCTCGCCACGGCGCCAAGCTCGTCGTCAATGACATCGGAGCTGAAGTTGATGGAACCGGCTCATCTGCCGGACCCGCAGGCCAGGTCGTCGACGAAATAAGGGCGATGGGCGGTGAGGCAATCGCAAACGGCGATGACGTCGCCGACTGGGAAGGTGCCCAGCGAATTATTAATTCTGCTATCTCAACCTTCGGCGGCCTGGATGTCCTAGTCAACAATGCCGGGATTCTCCGGGACCGTATGATTGTGAACATGACTGATTCCGAATGGGATGCCGTCATTCGGGTTCACCTCAAAGGAACATTTGCAATGACCCACTGGGCTGCGGCATTTTGGCGGGAGAACTTCAAGGCCGGTCACAACAACGATGCGAGAATCATCAACACTTCTTCTGCATCTGGACTCTACGGCAACGTTGGACAAGCCAACTACGGCGCCGCCAAAGCCGGTATCGCCTCTTTCTCGGTCATAGCCGCATTGGAACTGGGCCGTTATGGCGTCACAGTTAATACGATTGCACCAGCAGCTCTCACAAGGATGACAGAATCAGTGGCCGCACTTGGATTCAATAACGCTGGCGAAAAAGACCCGAATAAATTCGATGTCTTCGGTACGGAAAATATTTCTCCGCTGGCAGTATGGCTAGGTTCAACACTTTCAAAAGACATCACAGGACGTGTATTCCACGTCCTTGGCGGAAAAATTGATGTGGTTGAAGGTTGGCATGCTGGTCCCAGCATAGACAAGGGAGACCGCTGGCAAACCGAGGAACTCTCGGAGATTATCCCAGATTTGGTGGCAAAGGCCCGACCGAATGCAAATATGTCTGGAACATAGTTCCCGCTACTTTGTAGGCGACAGAGTAAAAGAAAACTGGTCAAACAATCTGGTTTATGTCCCAGACCAACACGGGCCGGAACAAAGGCTGCAGACCCTGACATCCAGCAACTTTGAATCGAATATCCGGCCTGATTCCCTTTTATCAGGCCGGACTCCAAACCTTATTCGCGAGGGCGAACCGAGGCATACACCTATCGACACGCGACGGAGAAAGCGTAGAGACATACGATATTTATCTCTATAGCATGGGGATATGGGGCTGATGCGGGTCTAAAGTTGGCAGACGATGTTTTCACCGAATTAGCGGGTCCCTTTTTTTACGTGGGGTCAACGGACACAGAGGATCAGCATCTAAAGCCGGAAAAGGCCAAGCTAGGCGGACCGGTAAAGCGTCAACCTCTGGAAAGGACAGTGGCAGAGGCCGTCAGCCTAGCCCGGGATCCCCTTTCATAATGCAGGTGAGGATACAACTGGGCAAGGTTATCGAGGGGAAGAGCGAAATTGACATTCAATACAATAGAGCGTGAGATGACAGAACTATTTGCCCTGGTTGGCGACGGTTTTGTCGGTGCTACAGACGCCCTTTTATCCAGTGATCAACTAGCTGCCAGAACTCTTATCGAGAGAGACCGT
>JABEUP010000252.1 GCA_013044365.1 Acidimicrobiaceae bacterium | reverse complement strand
GTTGCAATCTTGTCCTCACCGGTGATCCGCAGCAGCTTTCGCAGCAGGTCACTGGCTCCCATCCGTTCGGGGCGGCAAGTTCGGTGCTGGAACATCTGGTTGGCGATCGCGATGTGGTCGACGACGACTTCGGGATGTTCCTTCCCAAGACCTTTCGAATGCACCCGCGTCTAAGCGGGGTGGTGTCTGCGGTTTCCTACGACTCAAAGCTGTCGTCCGCCTCTGATCTGGATCAGTTGGAGTTGGTCGATCCCGCACCTCTGCCAAAAAATGGTCTGGTATATATCCCGGTTGAGCATAAAGGCAACACCTATCGATCCCAGGAGGAAACCGATGTCGCCAGACGGGTTGCCCAGTTCCTGCTGGAGCGAAGCTGGATCGATAAAAGAGGTGACCGCTGCCCGATTACCCCTGATCAAATTATGGTTGTGGCACCTTATAATGCCCAGACAAATTCCCTTAAATCGGCTCTTGCAGGACTTGCAACCGTGGGCACGGTGGACAAATTCCAGGGGCGTGAAGCGCCTTTTGTGGTCATATCGCTATCGGCCTCGGACGGAGAGTCATCGAGCCGGGGAGTTGACTTTCTGTTTTCAACAAACCGGCTGAACGTGGCGATTTCAAGAGCCAAAGTCATGAGCATTATTTTGGCGAGCCCGGCCCTTCTGGAGACCAAACCCGCCACCATCGGCCAACTGGAGCTGCTTGGAGCAGTAACCAAGGTGATAAAGGCTTCTGAGAAGGTGGATTTCAACCAGATCCGCTAGGCCATTTCCGGATGGAACCTGCCGAGGACCTCCTCGAAAAATTGAGCCGCCGACAGCACCTGAAGGTCGCCCAAATGCGGTCCTATGATCTGCAGCCCCACCGGCAGGCCGCTCCGGCTTATTCCGGCACATACAGACGCTACCGGAGATCTGGTCATGTTGAATGGGTAGGTCAACTTGACCCAGTCCACGACTTCCGACCCGCCTATCATTGCTTTGCCCCCTACCAGCGGCGGCAGACCCGCGGTAGTCGGCGCCAAAAGTACCTCCACATCCCGAAAGAGGTTGTAAAGGGTCAGGTTCATATAAAAGGAGAGGTCACAAGCCCTTAGGAACTCCGTGGCGGTTACCTGAAGTCCGCGCTCCACCTGTTCCCTTATCCCCGGGTCAACCATCTGATATTTCGGATCAGACATCGCAGATTGAAGTGTCTTGGCGTAGTAGGAGTCGGTCAGGGTGAAGAACTCCTCGAGCGGATCTTTGGAAAAAAGCGAATCCAGCACCCTGATCTCAACTCCAGCGTTTTCCAGGGATGAAACGGCCTTTTCAATAACCTCGGACACCTCGGGATCGATCGGGGCGTATCCAAGGTCAAGCGAGAAGGCCGCTTTTACCGGAGGCTGTTTTACCGAAATCTCCTGGTGCCATTGCTCGGGTTTGCGGGCCTGGGATCTGAAGTCTCTTCCATCAGGCATTACCACCAAATCGAGTAATAAGGCAGTGTCTCTGACAGTCTTCGCCAAAGGTCCCGACACAGAGAGATCACTCCAACCGGGGGGTATTTGCGACACCGACGGTACCCGTCCAAGCGAGGTTTTCATCGCTGAAATCCCGCAGGCGCTGGCCGGAATCCTCAATGATCCGCCACCGTCGGATCCGGTCGCAAATGGGACTTGCCCGCTGGATACTGCGGAGGCTGAACCTCCGGAGGATCCGCCCGGAGATCTCCGGAGGTCGTAGGGATTTCTGGTCGGGCCGAATGTCGCGTTGTCAGTATCTGATTTCCAGCCGAATTCCGGGGTGTTTGTCTTGCCGACGGGGATAGCTCCCTGTTTTATAAAGTGCTCCACCATGTGCGAGTTTTTGAGTGCTTTGGGAGAATCGGCAAAGAGTGCCGATCCCCGGGTGGTGGTAAAACCCTCCGCATCCTCTAAATCCTTCACGCCGAATGGGATCCCTGCCAGCGAGCCGACGAACCGGTTATGCGCCCTTTTTTCGTCTATGAGTTCCGCTTTGGCAAGTGCGGAATCGAGGTCAAGGGCAACGAAGGAATTCAGAGCGGGGTTTATCCTTTCGATGCGCGTTGCAAAATAGGCCACGCACTCCCTGGCCGAGATCTGCTTGGTGGAGAGAAGCCCGGCAAGCTCGGTGATTGAAAGTCGATGCAGTTCCATGGCTCCTCCGGGATCGCTGAGTTCACACTGAATTCTAACTTTTGGCCGTGATCGTGCCTGACCGGAAATGAAATTATGTGATCTAAGAAGATTTTGCTATTTTCTTAGTCGGCGAAATGGGTCAAAATAGAGATAATGGAGGGACGGTGATGATCTCGGTGCATCATGATTCGGACTGTGTATTTTGTCAGAATTACCATTCCAAGGCCATTGTTGAAAATGACTTTGGGTTTTCCGTGTTCGATTTGCATCCTGTAACCAATGGCCACTGCCTGATTATTCCCTACGAGCATGACTGGGATTATTTCGCACTTTCGCTGCCGGTTAGAAGAGGTATGGATGAGCTGGTGATTGCGGCCAAGGAGCATCTGGATGACTTATACAGCCCAGACGGGTATAACATCGGAATTAACAACGGAAGCGCGGCAGGGCAAACGGTAATGCATGCCCACATACACCTCATCCCGAGGTATACGGGTGATACCGACGACCCCAGAGGCGGCATCAGATGGATTTTTCCCAGGCGTGCCAGCTCTGGGGATGGATGAGACATTGTAGATAGATACCGAATTAACCTTTTGGTGCGGTTAAGGTCTAAGGTGCAATGGAGGGCTATGATCCCAAGAGTGTTGTTCGAGGTTGAAACGTATGGCATGGACAACAAAAATTCAGATTCACGCTGGTGGTTTGGAGATTAGATGAGAGTTATCAGCCAGGCTGAAAATAGACGGATAAACCGGGCCCGCTATAACGGCGAAGTGCTTGTTGAAACCCTGCGTTCAGCTACCAGCCCAAAGGACCCCGACGTTCTTCACTGTCACTATGATGTCGGTGTAGTTACCAACTGGCACTCGCATCCAGGCGGCCAATTGATATATGTGCTCTCAGAAGCTGGCGTGATCGGCAACGAAATAAACGGGGAAGTAAAACTTAACCGCGGGGAACTGGTCAGCGTACCACCGGTTGAACGCCACTACCATGGTTCCACTCAGGACGCGGAATCTGAATTTCTGGTGCTTACCTGGGGTGTGACCAACTGGGATGATGTTTCGCCGCGACCAACCAGCCTCGCGAAGCAGCCCTAAACCTCCTGGGCTTTCCGTAACTTCGACCAAGACGGGCTTGGGAGTTCCTGTGCAAAAGTTCGCTCGTTCCAAGT
>JABEUP010000039.1 GCA_013044365.1 Acidimicrobiaceae bacterium | reverse complement strand
GGCTAGAGATACTGGCCGGTGCCGACCTTTTCTATTGCTCTGCCACCAGACGCATCTGGTCCACTTGATACAAGCGTGCGGACATAGACAATCCTCTCGCCCTTCTTGCCGGATATCTTCGCCCAGTCATCTGGATTAGTGGTATTCGGCAGATCTTCGTGTTCCTTGTACTCTTTGGCGATCGACTCGATCAGGTCAGAGGTACGGATACCCGAGGTGTCACCTTTAATTGCCCTCTTGATTGCAAGTTTCTTGGCACGGCGCACAATATTTTCAATCATCGCCCCCGATGCAAAATCCTTGAAGTAGAGAATTTCCTTGTCGCCATTCTGATAGGTAACCTCCAGGAACCGGTTTGCCTCGTCGGTCCTGTACATTTCCTCGACAGTCCTTTCGATCATCACTGCGATTGCCTTGTCGAGGTCACCACCTCCACTGGACGCGACTTCACGGGGATCAATTGGAAGATCCGACGTCAAATAGCGGGAGAAAATTGCGGTCGCGGCAGTCTCGTTTGGACGCTCGATCTTGATCTTGACGTCGAGGCGCCCCGGACGCAATATAGCCGGGTCGATAAGGTCCTCTCTGTTAGAGGCACCGATAACAATAACATTGCGCAGCGCCTCAACGCCGTCAATTTCAGCAAGCAACTGTGGAACGATAGTCGACTCCATATCAGAACTGATTCCAGTTCCCCGGGTTCTAAAGAGTGAGTCCATCTCGTCGAAGAAAACTATGACCGGCACGCCCTCCTCTGATTTCTCTCTCGCCCGCTGGAAAACAAGTCGAAGCTGCCTTTCGGTCTCGCCAACATACTTATTGAGAAGCTCCGGCCCCTTGATATTAAGGAAGTAGCTTCTTACGCTTGTGTTTTGATTAAGAGCTGAAACTTTCTTGGCCAACGAATTTGCGACCGCCTTGGCAATCAGGGTTTTGCCGCATCCCGGCGGACCGTAGAGCAATATTCCCTTTGGTGCGGGCAGGTGATACTCGCTGAATAAAACCCTGTGGAGGAAGGGAAGCTCAACTGCATCCATAATCTCTTCGATTTGCCGGTCGAGGCCTCCGACATCCTCATAAGTTACGTCAGGTACCTCCTCCAGAATCAGCTCCTCGACCTCAGGCCGCGGAAGCTTCTCGAGAAGAAGGTTGGTCCTCGAATCAAACAGTACAGTGTCACCAACCCTAAGTTTAATTTTCCTCAGGTCTCCCGCGATCTCGGCAATTCTTTCCTCGTCAGCCCTTCCAACGATCAGAGCGCGGTTTTCCTCGTCGAACACATCTTTGATTGTCACCACCTCGCCCACGATCTCCTTTGAACGGGCGTGGATAATCGTGAATGACTCGTTCAGGGTGACCTCCTGACCTGACACCAGATCCTCCAAAGGAATATCCGGGTGCACCGCCACCCTCATCTTCCTTCCCGAGGTATAAATGTCTGCGGTATCGTCATCATTGCTACGAAGGTAAATCCCATAGGCGGACGGTGGCTGAGTTAATTTCTCCACCTCTTCCCGAAGCGTCGCTATGTGCTCCCTTGCCTGTTGCAGCGTGAAGGTCAACTTCTCATTCCTCGATATTGCCTGGGTCAGCTGCCCGTTCACTTCCAGCAACTTTTCTTCAAGGGTACGTACTCTCAGAGGTGCATCCTGCAATCTTCTGCGCAATTCCACGACTTCGCCTTGAAGAGCACTTAGTCTCTCCTCGAGAGTCATCTCCTCATCAAAGTTGGTACCTTCCTTATCCTCACGGTCGTCATGCTGCGGCATTCCCATCACCTCCTGATATTCACTAACCTACACCAACCAACATCTCTTCATGAAAGAGATTGATCTTACTTTTTGACATCGATAAATTTCATGCATCTAGCAGGTGGGTAAAGACCCGGGAACCCCTGAGACCCGCGCGCCGGTTGGCCCAATCAAACGTTTGACCCTTAGCCGAGCACGCCCCAGATCAATTCGACAACAAAATGAGTAGGTGCAGGAACACTTCAATTTAATCGGCAAGCCTTGACCGCAATGACGTTTACGCATTGGCAGTCAACTCGTTAACATGAACAGCGAGCTTCGGGATCTCCTAAAGTTATACGAAACTCTTCCGATCGAGTCTTGGCCTGTCAGACAGCAACCTGGGGAGATCCATATTCAGGATATTTGCGTCACTTAAGGCTACTCCACTCGTCAACGGTACCGCCATTAGGGTCCGGTCTCAAAATGTTACCGAAATTCCTATTTTTGATTTTCTCCTCAATCTTGCTAAAGTAAGCGCACAACTCTTGCTGGCGATCTCCAAGCGAAATCCGCCGAGTAGACCAGCCAGGGCGCATACGTGACGACCTAAAGTCACATAACTGTTAGATTGTATTTAGTAAGTTAAATTTTGCTCAGCTTAAAGTATTGACTCTAAAAGCTCGAATTGTACTGAGAGGATTAGATTATGAAGGTCTGGATAGACCAAGATCTTTGCACTGGGGACGGACTTTGCGAGGAGATTTGTCCCGATGTCTTCACTTTGCAAGATGATGGAATTGCATATGTCAAAGACAACGGGAACATATGCAACGACCCGGGTGGCTCTGCCCAAATGGCAGCGGTTCCTTCCCAACTCGAAGACGCAGTAGTTGAGGCCTCGGAAGAGTGCCCGGGAGAGTGTATCTTCGTCGAACTTGACTAACAGGAGAAGTATGTTTTAGTCTCCATGGTCTGAATTTAATAAATTTGTCGATCAAAAAGCCGTCGGCACAGCTCCGGCGGCTTTTTGTCATGCGGTCGGCCATTGCTTTCAGCCCACGAAGCGTTCACGCACCATTCAATCTGCATTCCTGTTTTTTCTGTCATTTCTTTTTGGGAGCGCGGGTATATAGCGCGCAGTAGTTAGAAACCCCGTGTGAGCCACCATGCGGTGATCCGGTCTTACCGCACGGCCCTCGATATACCAGCCTCGTTCTAAGACTTCCACCGTCTTTATGAAGCTGAATCCTGCCCTCGACAGAGTGTGCTTAAACTCGGTGACCTGGTTTATCGAGGTTTGGTAGGCACAAATACGCCCGCCTTCAACAATGGCTGGGCCAAGGTGGGGCACAACCAGCCAAGGTTCAGGCAGATCTAGGATAACCCGGTCATAGCCAACTTCAGATATTCCCTGGTAAATGTCCTTCATTAGGATCCTGTAACGGCCCTGGCTGCCACGTCTGGCCAGCATTGACACGTTTTTAATAGCCCGTTCTGCAAAATCGTCGCGAATTTCGTAACCAGTGACATGAGCACCCGCACGGACTAAAGCCATAGACATGGCGCCTGAGCCGACACCGGCTTCAAGCACCTTGGCACCGGGAAAAATATCGGCCTGAATGAGAATCGCCCCGATATCCTTGGGATAAATAACCTGCGCACCCCTGGGCATCTTTAGGACCATATCGTCAAGGCCAGGTATCAATGCCACAAAGTGGGCACCGGTATTTGTGGTGTATAGATATCCATCAGGCTTTCCCAAAATCTCGTCGTGGAGTATAAAGCCCGCATGGGTATGGCTCTGTCCCCCTTCGCGGAGCTTTACAAAAGCCTCCCGACCTTTTTCATCGATCATCAGCGCCCTGCAACCAGCCAGAAAGGTGCCGGCAGGTCCGCTCAACTCGTTGGGTTCCATCTCCAGCCCAACCTGAACGGCCGGATCCGAATTACCGGTTTCATCCCGGCTCGGTTCCACGCTACTTTGTTCCATAACCGCCTCACCGCTCGATCATAATTCGTACATAGTTATGGTCTTCTTGGACCAAAGATTTCAAGACGATTATTGCCAGGACTTCAACTACTTGAAAGGGTGCGAAACTACTTTTCCTTGGCAGGATTGGGCAAATTTGAGATCGTAATGGTTTGGCCCGGATGAAGTTTCGTTTTGTACTGCTTGTAACCGGAACGTTTCTTGGCATACCGAAAAAGTAAAAATAACGACACTAGACCTATTGAGAGCGGATCCCCACTTTTTGCCCTTGATATCAGTCCCGATTTTCCAGGTCTAAGAATCCGCCGAACCAAACGCCATATCATTGCTAGATTCGCTTGATTTCTATTACAGTGTTCTTCTTCTTACCCATCTTTAATCCAATTACAAAAGTGACGGAGATAACCGCGACGGCGACCGCCACCGCTACTGCGGAAAGTGCCGGCTTGGCTACCTCGATCGCCTTGTTCACTTCTCCATGAATCTCTCTTAGCTTGGCCTCGAGGTCTTCCTTGGTTATTTGTTTAGAGTCCTCAGAACTCAATATTCTCTCCTTGGCACTTCCGCCGGATCAAAACCTAAGCTAAACCGAGCGGGTATCTCGCTTTTTCATGATTCCCAAAACCGCAATCACCAACACCACCAAGCCGAAAAGACCTGAAAAAATATAAGGAAGCCAGCTCAGATTACCAGTAAAAGTTGAACCGGTTTCACTCTGCAGAAGCCGAAGAAATCCAACTGCCAAAAGTACAATTCCAATGGATGCCAAAATCGATCCGGCCAGACCAAAGAAAATATATCTCCCTAGTCGGGAAATCGGGCCTAAGGTCTCCTGTTTGACATAGGCGATTAGAAGTTCAATAAATTCTGACGCTTGGCTCTTGGCTTTGGCCTTCGAATTTAATGACACGACTCTCCTCGACATCATCTGGGAGAACTTTGCTCCCACCAATCATTACAGGCTACTGCTTCACAACTGCCAGACAACCATAAACATAATCTGAACCGGTCACAAAGAAAGCTGTGCCTCCAAGACCGTTGTCGCCTCAATTAGCAACTGATCGAGCAAATCAGCCCTCCGGGTTGCGTCTAAAGTAGCAAGCAGACTCTGCTGATCCATTATAGAAACCGGAGCCAATGCACACATCTGCCAAAGTGCCTCCTGCGGGTCCCTGGACAGCCCGATGTTGGGGGAAATGCTTTTAGTCAAAGAAATCTCGCCTTGCAGCAATAGGCTGTACCTAAGTTTTTTTTCTAGCTCTTTGAATCTCTCAAAAGGATCACCATCAAAAGGTTCATCGACCACCTCCTCGACCAATGCCAGTGGATAGGGGTCGTCGGGAAGCCAATTACGCACCCGGATCCTCTTTTCACCAATCGCAAAGATAAGCCACCTTCCATCCCCGACCAGGGCCTTTTCGGTAATTCGGGCCATAGTTCCGAGGTCTGTCCTTTGGTTGGCGCCACCAACTTCGCCGCCCCTGGTAATCAAAACCACACCAAAATGTGGCGGCGCGTTCGACAGATCGTCCATCAGACGTATGTACCGGGGCTCGAATATATGAAGTGGTACCCCGGTAGTGGGAAATAATACGCTTGACAGAGGAAACATCGGGAGTGGTAATGCGTTATCCACGGGTTCTTGCTTCTCCATGCGCTCGGGCCGCCACAAATACTTATTCGCCATGTACTGCTTGGAATAATCTTAGGCGGATTGACAAAGCGCACAAAACACCTGACATTCTCTTCGGATCGGCAACTAAGCCAACTCTTGATATCCAACCCCTCGGCTTGAACAGACTTCCGCCGGTGAGACATTCTCACAGCCATTCGGTTTCGGCGCTAGAATATAAGAAACTCACCTGTTCTCAAAAGTTTCCAGACATATCATGGAAAATTTGAATCTTGCGAGACTTTACTTTCATATCTGCAGATAGCAGTGTTGATCCTGATCAAATGATTTATGAGGTGACCGCATTGAATGAACTCGAAACGCTGTACGAGACCACCGGACAAAGTCCCTGGATCGACAACCTTTCCCGGGCCTGGATCAACAGTGGCCGGATAGAGGAACTCAAAGAAATGGGCGTGAGAGGGCTCACATCCAACCCGACAATATTTGCTAATGCGATATCGAATTCCGACAGTTACGACAAAGAATACTTTGCGCTCATCAAGGAGACGGACACAAAGTCCGCATACTGGAGGATGGCGTGCGGAGATGTTACCGCGGCCGCCGATGTTCTAATGGAGATCTACCAGTCTTCTGGCCGAAATGACGGATTCGTTTCAATCGAGGTGGATCCTGAACTGGCGCACGATACCCAGGGCACAATAGATGCTGCCCAGTGGCTATGGGATAGCATCGGCCGGGAAAACCTGATGATTAAAATTCCAGCAACTGTTGAAGGTATTCCCGCCATCACTGAGGTTCTGTCCCGGGGAATCTCGGTTAACGTTACGCTAATATTCGCTCTTGACCGCTACAAGATGGTTATGGATGCCCACATTAAGGGCATATACAAAGCCCGCGAGCAAAACCGGAACCTTGGCAGCATCTCCTCGGTGGCATCATTTTTCGTCTCAAGGGTAGACACCAAACTGGATCCCATTCTCAAATCACTCGGACCACATGGGGAGAGCCTGATGGGCAGGGCTGCCGTAGCCCAGGCTCAGGCTGCCTACCTCGCCCATACCGCACGCTATCAACAGGCCGACTGGACCCGGCTTTCGAGTGTAGGCGCTAAATTACAAAGACCTCTTTGGGCTTCGACCTCCACCAAGAACCCCAGCTATCCGGATTTGCTTTACGTCGAGACCCTTATCGCTCCAAATACGGTAAATACCATGCCTGAATCCACACTGTTAGCGTTTGTGGATCATGGCCATGCCGAGATCAAAGTTCCCGACTTCGCGCGCAATTCTAATGAGGTGCTCACTGCCATTAAAGAGGCTGGAATAGACCTGAAAAAGATTACCAGCGAGCTCGAGACTGAAGGCGTGGCATCTTTTGCCAACTCATTTCACGACCTACTGGCAGCACTCGAAAAAAAGAAGCATCTGACCTAAATGAACTCGGGCGCGGCGGTTTCCCGAACAACCATTACACCTCCTATGAGTGTAACCTCGTCTTAGGCGACTATCGCTGCTTGGAGCTTCTATGTCCGGATGGTTGCGACTTCACATTGGCCATTCGTGAACTCCCGGTACGGACTTAGAAGGGCCAGGCCATGCAAACGGGAAATTCACCCCGCGAATATGTCTGAGAATGGCCGGATGTGCAGACCAGAATCCTAAGTGCCCAGCAGAACCGGTAATTTCCTTAGAATCAGAAATCCATTTTCCATCAACCTAACGTTTCAGTAAGAGGTGAAAATGAGTTATCAGGGCCACAGGAAAAGAAGAATAGAAGGTACAACACTTGTGATATTTGGAGCCTCTGGCGACCTTACATCACGCAAGATTATTCCCGCGATTGCCTCATTATGGGACCAGGACCAACTTCCCGAAGAGTTCTCGGTAATTGGAGTGGCACGTTCACCGCTTGGGACCGACGGTTTCAGAAATCTGGTGATGAACTCGGCCGGTGGCTGGGAAACCGTCGGCAACTACATAGAAAACTTCCACTATCTCCAAGGTGACTACAAGTCAATATCGACCTATCAGTCCCTTTCTAAGTTACTGGACACCATAGAACAGAGCCACCAGACAGGACGTTCACGGCTTTACTATTTAGCCACTATTCCGGATCTGTTTGGCCTCATCAGTGATCTGTTGGGAGAAAGCGGCCTGTCGCGACACGGAGATTCAAATTCCGCGAGAATAATTATCGAGAAGCCTTTTGGCGACGATACGTTAAGCGCCCAAAAATTGAACAGCGACATGCATCGCTCCTTTTCGGAAGACCAGATTTACCGGATCGATCACTACCTTGGCAAAGAGACCGTCCAAAACCTTCTTGCCCTCAGGTTCTCCAATGCCATCTTTGAACCCGTTTGGAACAGAAACTATGTTGACAACATCCAAATTACGGTGGCAGAACAGATTGGTGTCGGCCACCGGGGGAACTTTTACGAACACGCTGGAGCGCTAAAAGACATAATTCAAAATCACATGTTGCAGATTCTCTCGCTCATACTCATGGAGGCGCCCGCCACCATGGCTGCAGACTCGATCCAAAACGAGAAAGTAAAGGTGCTCTCATCGGTCGAAATCCCCTCGATACCCGAGGTGGTAAGCCGTGTCGTAAGGGGCCAGTACGTAGATGGTGTGATCAATTCTGACGAGGTTAGAGGGTACAGAGGTGAGCAGAACGTCTCACCTGATTCCAAGACTGAAACCTTTGTCGCGATGCGGCTCGCGGTTGACAACTGGCGGTGGGCTGGCGTTCCGGTATTCATCAGAACTGGAAAACGAATGGCCAAACGTGAAACTCAAGTGGTTATGGAATTCAACAGGGCTCCCCATCTACCATTCACCGGTAATTCTGCCCGCCAACTTGGTCCTAACCGGATGATCCTTAGAATACAGCCTGAAGAGGAAATCAAGCTAGTCTTTGGCGCCAAGGTTCCGGGACAGGATTACAACATACGATCGGTGGCCATGGATTTCTCTTATGCCAACACCTTTAGAGAGGTCTCCTGGGATGCCTACGAACGTCTAATCCTGGATGCTCTGCTGGGCGACCGTACTCTTTTTCTACGCGCAGATGAAGTAACCAAGGCCTGGGAAATTGTGGAGCCGGTACAACGGGCTTTTGCCGATCCCGACTTCCCTTTATTTCCCTATGCTTCTGGAACATACGGGCCCAAGGAGGCAAGCAAGCTTCTTCAGGGCAGCGGTCATTACTGGCATAACGGATAAAGATACCTTGGAAACCACCATTCCGCTATAGATACCGTCACTTAGGATAAGTTCAGCCAGCCAGAGCTACCCTGGTTAAAATCATGACAATTCTATTAAAAGGATCCGAACCTCGATTACCCAGAAAACACCCAACACTGGAGCAACCGGATGGAAAATCTGCACATATTCATAACCAATAACCTCGCCGAAGAGTTCACCAAACAAATCGTCAGATTTAGCTCCGCTACCAACGGACCTTGGAGCTTCTTTGCTTCGGGGGGCTCACTTGCCCCGGAGCTTTACCAGGAGTTGGCCGCCAACAGCGACTTCTGGCCATCGGCAAGCCGTATGAGTGTTTACCTTGGCGATGAGCGTGTGACCGACCCTGCACTCGAAACCTCCAATATCTTCAGCGTGATGAACTCGCTGATCAATCCGCTTCTTTCTCATAGCGCCGTGCCCACAGTCTTTCCACCGTTCACCAAGGCCCAGCTGCAACAGCTTTCAGCGTCATCCCAGGTCATAAGTGCAAATGACTACGAGCGGTTCCAGACTCTTGCTGACGCGTACTCAGATCAAATCGCCGTCTCTCCGAAACCATGGCTGATTCATTTGGGGATTGGATCCGACGGACACACTGCAAGCCTCTTTCCCTTCTCCCCTGCATTAGGGGAAGCCGGCCTGGGTAAAGAATATCTGGCCAACTATGATCCAAACGGCTTGAATCCCTACGCGAGATTGACCCTGAGTCTGGAAACTATCGGTAAGGCAGAGCTGGTGATAATCACCACCAGGGGTAAGGACAAAGCAGCCGCGATTAAAGGGCTCCTTGAAGGCGATACCCAAACCCCCGTTTCACGGATCAAGGCGGCGCATGTTAATCTCATCATCGACTACGAGGCAGCCTCATTGGTCGAAGAGTAAGCCCTCAGTACCGGAGTTGAGTTGTCAAGTAGACTAGTTAAAGCTTCGCATACCCAGTATCGGAACTATGTGGGGCAACAAAGCATTAAGTAATGCGGCCGTCATTTGATAGGGTGAAATACATGACAGTCAACTATTCCCAACTTTCAACGGCAGAACTTTTGTCAAAGGCTCTAAAGATCAAAACAAAGCAATTCGGCTCCCAAATTACTTTTTCCCCTAAGGTCTTCATTCCTCTTACAATGCTGTGCCGCGACAGGTGCGGCTATTGCACATTTGCCAAACCTCCCGCTCAACTTGATGCGCCGTTTTTGACTATCGAACACATCATAGAAATCGCATCCGAAGGAGCGGCTTTCGGCTGCACAGAGGCTCTTTTCACACTTGGCGAGAAACCCGAGCAAAAATATGATGGGGCTGCCCAGTTTCTTTCTTCCAAAGGTCTCAGTACCACCACCGAATATTTATACCTCGCCGCCAAATCGGTGCTCGAAAATACCGGCCTTATCCCTCATATTAATGCCGGTGCCTTGTCATTCGATGAATATGCGCTTTTGAAAGAAGTCTCGGCCTCCCAGGGAATGATGATCGAGTCTCTAAACCCAGATCTCAAGGCACACCGGTTAGCCCCCGACAAAACTCCAGAGCGCAGAATCACGTCTCTTATAGATGCCGGGAAAGCGATGGTCCCATTCACCACTGGAATTCTGGTGGGTATTGGCGAGTCAGAGGCTGACAGAATCCAGGCGCTCGAAATGATCGGCGAGATCGCACAGCAGCACCATCATATCCAGGAAGTGATAATTCAAAATTTCCTGCCAAAGCCTCACACCCAGATGACTGATTGGCTCCCCGCCACAAAAGAGGAGTTTCTGCGGGCAATCGCGATTGCGCGTTCGATCCTCCCCCCATGGATACACCTCCAGGCACCCCCCAATCTCAGTGATGACGCTATGGATCTGATAAGCGCAGGCATTGACGACCTAGGTGGGATATCACCTGTAACGATAGATCACGTCAACCCTGAGCGGCCCTGGCCCAATCTGGTTGAACTGGAAAGCCGGCTATCAGCAAATGGCTCATATTTGGTACCAAGACTGCCGATTTATCCCGAGTTCAACGACCCTAAATGGATCAGCCCGGCACTTAATTTCCAAATCACATCCAGCAGTGATTCCCTGTCCTATGCCAGAACAGATTCCTGGGTTTCCGGGGGAGATTCTGAACCGCCGGTGTTAGTTGGAACAATTTCCACTGCAGAACCACCAAAATGGACCCTCATCCGGGAATTGGCGCTGAAGCCTAGGACTTCTGAGATAACTGAGATCTGTGATGCGGCGCTCAACGGAGAGCTTCCAGACGAGGACCAGATATACACGCTGTTCACCGCCCGTGGCAGTGACCTTAGCTATGTGGCAGAAACCGCCGACCAGCTGAGAAAAGACATCTCCGGCGACACGGTCACATATGTGGCAAACAGAAACATAAATTACACCAATGTCTGCACCTTTAAATGCAGGTTCTGCGCCTTCTCAAAAGGTCCGCTCTCACTCAACCTGCGGGGTAACCCCTATCTGCTCGAACTCTCCGAGGTTTCCGAAAAAGTGGCAGAAGCAGATGCCGCCGGCGCTACAGAAGTGTGTCTGCAGGGTGGAATCCATCCCTCGTTTGATGGCGACTATTACCTTCAAATCATCGACGCCGTCAAAAAGGGGTCTGAAAGAATCCATATACACGGATTTTCAGCTCTTGAAATACACGAAGGAGCAAGAAGGCTGGGAGTTGACCTGAAAAGCTACCTTATCAGGTGCAAAGAAGCAGGCCTTAAGACCCTGCCGGGAACCGCAGCGGAAATCCTGGACGACGAGGTTCGGGCAACTTTATGTCCCGACAAGATCAAAACTGACAGATGGCTTGAAATCCATCGGACTGCCCATGAGGTTGGACTTTGCTCGAATATCACAATCATGTTTGGTTCGATTGAAAATACCCGGACATGGGCAAAACATATCGTCATCACCCGAAATCTCCAGCTGGAAACGCATGGATTTACAGAATTTGTGCCCCTGCCGTTCGTCCATATGGCATCGCCAATCTATTTGCAAAAAAAAGCAAGAAAAGGCCCGACGTTCCGTGAGGCTATTCTCATGCACGCCGTCGCCCGGATCAGCTACCAGCACCTGGTACCCAATATTCAGGCAAGTTGGGTAAAAATGGGGATAGATGGCGCCCGCCAGTTGCTCCAAGCCGGAACGAACGATTTAGGGGGGACGCTAATGGGTGAGAATATCTCGAGAGCGGCAGGGGGAATACACGGGCAAGAATTTACCAGAGCGGACTTCGAGTCCGTGGTCAGTCCACTGGGACGGCCGCTCTCGCAGCGAACCACTCTTTATCAGTTAGTAGAAACCGACAAGTTATAAACTTCAGGAAATAGGAGAACATTGACCGCTACACCCTCAACCTCAGAATCAGTCGGTCTGCTCGTAACGGAGATCCTTGGCCAATTAAAAGTCACTAACAATCGTGACGTCGTGCGTCATCTGCTGACAACCGCGTTAGCGATCGCCGGCTCTAATTTTGAGCGTCTCGATCTGAAAATCGCCTCTGACTCTCTGCGTGAACTCTCAAATGCCTTCAAAGTATTCGAGCCCTATCACCTTCAGCGCAAAGTCACGCTGTTCGGTTCAGCGCGGACCAACCCTTCAGACCCGACATATGAGGTGGCTACAGAAGTGGCGAAACGACTTGCCGAGCATGGGTGGATGACGGTCACTGGCGCGGGTCAGGGAATTATGCAGGCAGGGCTTGAGGGTGCTGGGCCGGAGATGAGCTTTGGTGTCAATATCAAGCTTCCACACGAACAGCTAGCCAACTCTATAATTGCCAACGATCCGAAACTCGTGAAAATGAAGTACTTCTTTACCCGCAAGGTAATGCTGATTAAGGAGTCAGACGGATTCGTGATCATGCCGGGAGGATTTGGAACTCTCGATGAAACCTTTGAGCTCCTGACCCTGATACAGACCGGGAAGGCACAGCCAGCTCCCGTAGTCCTCCTCGACGCTAAAGGAGGAACTTACTGGCTCGAATGGGAACGCTTCATCAAGCAGGAGGTCGTTTCCCGCGGACTGGTCTCACCTCCAGATCAATCAATATATCTAATAACCCAGAGTGTCGACGACGCCATCAACGAACTTGTCAACTTTTACCGTAACTTTCACAGCACGCGTTTTGTTGGGAATCGGATGATCGTCCGGATCAACAATCCAGTTACTGATGAGGAACTCAAGTTCCTCAACGATGATTTTGGAGATATATGCCAGTCGGGAAGAATTGAAAGATGCGACCCTACGCCAGAGGAGGTGACAGACAACGACTTTGTCTCGCTATTCCGGTTGTCGCTACAGTTCAATCAAATCTATCATGGACGTCTTAGGAACTTCATCGATGCACTCAATCGGCTGGCCAGCACTTAATCCGGTACCGCAAACCAAACAAAGTTCCGGGATCAAACGCCAAAGAGGATACGAGATGCGCCTCGTCAACTTGAGCTTGCCGGTGCCGACTGGTATTGCGATGGCAGAAAACGATATCCCGCTCCCCTGATAGTAAGAAGCAGCTCAGTCTTTCCCGGAAGATTTATTTTCTTCCGCAGATATCCCACGTAGACATCGACAATATTGCTGCCCGGATCGAATGAATAATCCCAAACGTGGTTGAGGATTTGCATCCGTGACAGGATTTGGTTTGGATTACGCATGAAGAGCTCCAACAATGCCCACTCCTTTGGAGCCAGGTCAATTCTCTGTCCGCCTCTCCAGGCCAACTTGGTTACAAGATCCAAATCCAGATCCAGAACCTGAAGCACAGTAGCAGAAGTCTGGTCGAGTCCCCTCAGGACGGCACGAATGCGCGCCAGGAGTTCCGCAAAGGAGAACGGCTTTGTCACGTAGTCATTTGCTCCGGAATCCAAACCCCGTATTTTGTCTGAGATGTCATCGCGTGCCGTAAGGATTATTACCGGACGGGTGAATTTATTTGCCCGCCAAGAAGTAAGAACGGCCTTACCATCCTTACCCGGAAGTGACAGGTCCAATAGGACAAGGTCTACATCATTACCCATCGCTGGTACCGAAGTCATGGCTTCATCACCATCAGAAATAATCATGGTAGCGTACCCTTCGGCCTTAAGACCTTTGGCTAAAAAGCTTGCAATTTTGACGTCATCCTCGACGATTACGATATTCACCCTGAATCGGTCCTAACTCTCTGAAACCACGCGTGAACTTGGAAATCTCATAGTAAATGTACTGCCGCTTCCAACTAGAGACTCCACCTTAACAGTTCCACCATGCGCCTTAGCCACAGCGTCAACTATCGCGAGACCCAAACCAGCCCCACGCTGGTCCCGGCTTGCCCCGCGCTCGAATCGTCCAAAGATTGTCTCTAGATATTTCTGATCTATACCCGAACCTGAGTCAGCCACGGATATATCTAGGTATCCGTTAGACTTAACGACCGATAGGGAAATGAGATCACCTTCTTCAGTCGCCTTTTCGGCATTGTCCAAAAGATTCAAAAGCGCACCTCTAACTTTGGGTGCATCGATACTTACCACCAGATCCGGCACATCTCCCAGATGCCATTCGCGCTTGCCAAGAGAAAGCGAACTTGCAAATACATCTGTTGCAAAACTTCGCAGATCAACGTTAGTCTCATTCAGTGATCCGACTTCATTCATTCGCTCCAACAGAAGTAAGCCATCAAGCATGGCCTTCATGTGGTCCGTTTCAGAAATAACAACCGTGATGACTTCATCGAGCTCAACCTTATCCAGTTCCTTGCTTCGGCTTATAAGTTCCAGGTTGCCCCTGATCACCGTCAACGGAGTCTTTAATTGGTGAGAAACATCCGCCAACAATCTGCGCTGGGAATCCATAGTTTGGCTAATTCTGGAGATCATCTCATCAAACGCCATTGCCAACCGACCAACCTCGTCGGATTGGCCAACAAAATCGATGCGCCGGTCCAAATCGCCACGCGATATTTTCACCGCCGTCTCGGTAACCTTCCCCACCGTATGCATGACCCGTCGAAGGAGAAAATAACCTGCACCAACCGAAAAAATAAGAGCAATCAAGGCCTCCGCTCCGGTTAGCAACATAACCTGAGATTCCTGCTTTTGGAGATCGGAAAGGCTGGTAACTCCCACTAGAGATCCAACAGTCCTGCCGTTCATCACCACCGGAGATCCCATAACCAGATACGGTGTCGATTTCAAGCTGCTTGTCACGAAAGTAGTGGATTTAGGCGGATTAGCGAGAAAAGAATTTACGGTCCCCAAACCGACGACTTGAGAGGAATTCGCCGAACCAAGCACACTATTACCAAATATATCGATAAAAAGTATGTGCTGGTTAGCAATAATATGAGACGAGAGATAGGAACGCGCGAAGGTGAAGAGATCTTGGTTTGCCGGGCGGAAATTCGCAGCCCGGGCGAACTCTGGCACTTCACCGCCCAGGTCGGATATAATAACCTTTTTTGCATGCGATGCATAGGTCCTAATGACCTGGGTAAGCACCAGACCAAGTGCGGCAACTGAAACGATGGTATATATGAGCAGCAGCCGGGTCACGGTCGACAGCGCTCGTGTTCGAAACCGCCGAGGTTTCAGCACCCTCCATCCTCTCTCAACGCCCCGGAAACCATCTTATTGACGCCGACACCTGGATAACTTCCCCTCCAATGATTTTAGGCTGTTCCACCGAATAGTTGCAGGACTGACCGATTAATTGTCTGTTCCAGTAGTGGTGGATTTCCCGTCACTACTGGCAATAGTAGTGGAGGTCGTGGAGGTCGTGGAGGTCGTGGTAGTTGATACACCGGATGCTTGTCCAGTAGATGCAGGTTGCTGCACGAGCGTGGTTCGAGTCTCTGTGGAATGGTCGCCACCATCGGAAGTGGGAACTGGCTGCGATTTAGTATTCTGATATTCCGTCGTTGACGGGCTTGACGTTGATGACCGGACTGTTGAATACCCCGCATCCGAGACTGGCCTTAATTGGGTTAGACGGCTAGCATCGTCCGAATAATTTAATACCGGCGACGAAGACGGCACCTCAATCAACTTTTTTCCCGCGGACCCAGCTATGTTTCCGCCAGCGGTTACTTCGCTCGGCCCTAATACCGTACTTGGACCAAGGGGAGTGGGCAGGATCGAGACGCTCCCTACCACATCGGAGACCTGACTAACATCAGATACACCAAAGCCGTTAAAAGCTATGTATACACTAAAGAACGCCATGGCCCCAGTTCCCAACCACACAAACCTGAGTGGTCGAAATGATTTGTTAGGCATGGATATTCCCAGTTCGTTCGTTTGATCCATTTTCGCTGCCGAGCACCACAGTTTATATTAGTCAAATGTGAGAGTTCTCTAATATTTGCCTACTCGGCCTCCAACGGAGCACCAGACAAAATCAGGATACTCCCAAGAGCCGTTTATCGTAACCGTGCACAGGTAGCCTCTTCCCGAGAACAATTAGCACTTGGAGCCATTTTGATTGTCCGCCGGGACATGTCAGCCGGGATCAGCGAGCTTCACCAGCATCTTACCTAGGTTAACGCCCTCTAGAAGATCTATGAGGGCCTTTGGAGCCTGATCCAACCCGATTCGCACCGTCTCGTCATATGTCAGCTTTCCATGGCGTATCCAACCAGTTGCCTCTGCCAGGAACGGCTCCTGCATATCGTTGTGGTCTGAAACTATAAATCCACGAAGAGTCAGCCGACGTGACACCACCAATGAAAGGTTGGATGGTCCAGTCGGGGGCTGGGTCAGGTTGTACTGTGAAATTGCCCCACACATCACTATTCTGCCAAAGTTGGCCATGTTCGATATTGAATCGTACAGATGATCACCACCGACGTTATCGAAGTACAGGTCCAACCCATTCGGCGCAAACTCCCTGAGCGCCCGAGAGATGGATTTTTCCTTGTAATTGAAGGCATAATCAAAACCCTTCGCAAGCAGAGATGCAGCCTTTTCATTAGAGCCAGTGGAACCAATAACGGTTGCACCGGAAATCTTTGCAATTTGCCCAGCCACTGATCCCACCGCACCGGCAGCCGCTGAAATGAACACCGTGTCAGACGGCTTGAGCCCTCCAATTCTCCGCAACCCCACAAATGCCGTCAATCCCGGCATTCCCAAAACCCCCAAATGACAAGACAACGGAGCCTGATCGGGATCCAGCCTACGCAAATAGTTCGCACGGACAATATTGGATTCTCTCCACGTCAGGTTTCCCAGGACAAAATCGCCCGGTTTCAGCGAAGGATCTTTTGATTCGACAACCTGTCCAACTCCGCCACCGTTTAGAGGCTGATTAATTTCAAATGGAGCAACATAGGATTTGACTCCGCTCATTCTTCCACGCATATAGGGATCGACTGAAAGCCAGAGCGTCGTTATAAGTACCTCACCTTCTTCCGGACCCTCAAGGTCGATCTCCCGAATACCGAAGTCGGATTCCACGGGTAATCCAATCGGCCGTTTTAGTAGCACAATCTCCAGGGTCTTCATTTCGAATCATTCATGAATGTAGTCATAGCATTTATCATGTGTAGTTACCGTCCGGCAGGCTTGCATGCTCTTCAAAAATTGCGACGAGAGACAACAAATCACGCGCAATGGTTGTTGATTTCGCCACATCAGACGGCCTGAACGGCTCATTTACACCGGTTAGGACGAGTCCAAAATGTACTCCCAGTACACGCGCGAATTGGCCGTCCGTTGTGAGACGATCACCCACCATGACATCGTCGCCAGACAAGAAAGGTTTAATTAGAGAAACTATAGCCGGATAAGGCTTACCGGCAACAAGTGGCTCGGCACCAGAAGCAGTTGCCACCGCAGCTGCCAAACTACCGGTACCGGGCAATAACCCCTCTGGATTCGGATAAGTTGGATCGGCGTTTGTGGCTATATACCGAGCACCGCCTCTAATCGCCCTCATCGCGACCGTTATCTTGTCAAAATTAATGCCAGGATCCCATCCGAGTACAACGGCATCCACCTGGTCAGGATCGTCCACAAGCTGAATGCCACGCTCTTGAACCGCTTCCCTTAGACCATTGCCGCCACCAATGATAAACACCCTGTCATCAGGCTCGAGTAATGACGCGGCAGCCATGCCGGAGGTAAATATCTGTTCAACCTCGGCAACGATTCCAAAGGACTGCATCTTCACCACGTACTCAGCAGGAGTGAGTAGGGAGTTGTTCGTTACAAAAAAAACGCTCTGCCCCAAGGCACCTAATCTCGATATTGCCTCAGAAGATCCTTCCACTGCCTGATTACCACGCCACACAACGCCGTCTAAATCCAAAATCCAATTCAAAGCGTCTCCACTGCCTAATTCGATCAGCTAGATGCTAACTTCTCATTTATAATTTCAACTCTACGTGGAAGCAAAGATCCTTGCACAAATTTAGACCGCTAGCTTCATACCGCTACAATACTGCTTTAGTAGGTCCCGACAAACTTGCTTCACCTCCCGCCGCGCCGCGACTGGAAGATCTAATCAAGGATAAGGATCCAGGTTACTACATATACCAAATGTCGTTTGCAGACTTAACTGGAAAACGCAGGCAGGTTGAAGGTATTTTTGGAATTTTAGAACTCGACCTCGACGAACCGCCTCATCCCACCTTGAATATTAAAACCACAAATCTCGTTCGGCACGAACATATTTTTGCTCATGAGCAAACTATTACCTCGGGGACGGAGGTCCCTTCGGATACTATTGACCCGCTGGTAGTACGGCCCGGAACCGGACCGATATGGGGAATTTCAGTTCAGAACATGCTAAAGGTTCAAACAACTCATAAGAACCCACTGCTCGCCTCTGTAAAAGACTACGACGGAGTAGTACACCAAGTGTGGCAAATTACCGATAGCAGCGAGAAGCAACGAATTGCCACCGCTATTGATACCTCTCAAATCATAATCGCCGACGGACATCACAGATTCGCCCGCTCTCTCAAAAAACTGTCAATGTCCCCACCAGGAACTATCGTCAGACTCCTCTGCTTCTTAACCGACCTATCCACTCTGCAGGCTGAAATTCGCCCAATTCACCGATGCTTCAAAACAAGGTTGGAAAATACGGAGGTTTTAGACAGACTCAGGAAACACTTCATCGTGGTGCCATACGACAGACCCTCAATCGGAATATATCAAGACCTTGACTCTTTGCTGATTCTCTTAGGCACGTTGGTGCTAAAGGTAAAGCCTCAGGAAGGGGCCGGTTACGCCAATGATGCGATTTTGTCTCAAGCTATTGCCCGGCTTTTAGAAGCCCGATCGACTCAATATATTACAGACATCGACAAATTACGTGAAAAGGTCAAAATGGACCGGACAAAAATTGGGATAGTAACCAGGCCCGTTACCATCGATCAAATTCGCGTGGCGGCACTCAACGACATGCCTCTTCCACCGAAATCAACTATGTTTTACCCAAAACCACTATCCGGCCTAATTCTTGGCGACCGACTCAATATCTAGTTGAAAGAAACCCGCCTTCTTCGAGAAAAGCTCCAGCCGATAGACTAAGCAATAGCGATAGAAGCATCGAGGTATACATCCTGAATGGCCCGGATAAGCGCCACCCCTTCGGAACGTGGACGCTGAAATGCTTTTCGACCCACGATAAGACCCTGTCCGCCGGCTCTCTTGTTGATCACCGCAGTACGTACCACCTCAGCAAGGTCGGAAGCGCCTCTCGACTCTCCCCCTGAATTTATTAGACCCACACGGCCTGCATAACAGTTGACAACCTGCCATCTGGTAAGATCAATCGGATTGTCAGTTGTGAGCTTCTCGTAGACAAGTTTGTCTGTCCTGCCAAACTTCAACGCATTAAAACCACCATTATTTTCTGGAAGTTTTTGCTTAATGATATCGGCCTCGATAGTGACTCCGAGGTGATTGGCCTGCCCTGTCAAATCTGCAGCGAGGTGGTAATCCGCTTCATCGGTCTTGAATGCCGGGTTTCTCAGATAGCACCATAGAACAGTAAACATGCCCTGTCTATGAGCTTCAGCAAACACGTTGGACACTTCCTGGATCTGCCTGGTTGCACCGTCAGATCCAAAGTAAATTGTCGCCCCAACTCCAG
>JABEUP010000251.1 GCA_013044365.1 Acidimicrobiaceae bacterium | reverse complement strand
CGGACCTGGAAGCGCCGCCACACCGCACGATCCAGCAGTTCGGCATGATTGGTTGCCCCGATGACCATGACATGGCTTGGTAGGTTGTCGATCTGCATGAGCAGCGAACTCACCACTCGCTTAATCTCACCGGTTTCGTGCAGATCGCCGCGCTCCTTGCCGAGGGTTTCAAACTCGTCGAAAAAGAGGACGCATTTCCGAGTGGAAGCGTATTCAAACAGTTTCTTAAGGCGGACAGCAGTCTCGCCCAGGTATGTGCCGACGACGCTCTCATAGCGAACCACAAGCAGAGGGACCACCAGCGCTTCTGCAATGGCTTCGGCCAGGGATGTCTTGCCATTGCCCGGCGGTCCGATTAGAAGCACGCGATTACGGGGCTCCAGGTTGTAAGACCTGAGTAGGTCGGTCCGGTGCTGTTCCTGAATCAGGCTCTGGCAAATCTGCTGCACCTCATCCGGGAGGATGAGATCGGAGAACTTTCGCTGTGGCATGACCTCATGAAAAAGGTTGCCCATGCGTTGATCCAACATAGGACCACCGCCATTGGTAATGGGGCGTTCAATCGGCGCGGCATTGAGTAACTCATCGAGTTTCTCGGCCAGCACTTTGTGCTGCTTGGTTCGTTCTTCGGCGATGATCGCCTCGACGACCTTTCTAAAGCTGGCCTTGTCTCCCCGTATGCCGGATTGGACAAGGTGAATTAGTAAATCCGATCTTGCCACTATTCCCCTCCCATTCTTGTTACAGCCTGGTCGTACCACATAAGCAGCTTTGGATCTTCTTCCAGGACGTTGTTGGGGATCTTGTCAGCCACAGCGACAATGACGGCGTAGTCGCGCTCCTGCCAGGCTTTCTTGAATCCGGCACGGACAGCTTCCAGGCGGAAGACTTTGAGCTTCTTTTTGACCTCTTTGTATTCCTCGAACTCCTTGAGCAGCGCCTTCTCGCGCAGTTTCTCCAGGTCGCCCGCTTTGTTGGGATCGGGCACGTACCATCTGTCTCGGGCCTTGGCGACCAGGGTCGGGTCATCCTTGGGCAGGTTGCGTAGCTCTTTCCAGTTGCTGGAGAGGTAGCCGTGGATCTGCTCAGGCACAGGGCCTTTGCCGTCGTAGCTGAGGAAGTTCTGGTGCAGCAGTTCGCGCAGGTCGAGCTGGGCCTCGTTCTTGCTCCAGCCGCCGAGCTGCTGCATGAACTGCGGGTTAAGGTCGGAGAAGGTCTGAGGCTTTTCCTTGAGAAGCTGGCGGAGCCATTGGATGGCGGATGCCTCGTCGGAGACGAACATGGACATCTGCTTGAGTTCGCCCGAGGTCATCTTCTTGCGGTCGTATTCGGCCACCTGATCCGGCAGGAAAAACATGCCGTCGCGCTCGATGAAACGCTGCGCCAGCCCGATCTGGAACTCCTGGCTGGAGATGGGAACCGGGTAGCCCTTGCGAACGTAGTAAGCCACCATCTGGTCGAACAGGATGCGCGGGTCACGTTCCGGGACGAACTGCAGCAAGGCTCCCTGCTGCTTCGTGACCGGCAGATACTTCAAGTGAGTGCGGACAAAATCCCACACGCCTTCTTCAGTCTGAGCCTCCTTCTGAAAGCGCTCTTCAAAACCTCCGTTGGGTTTGTATGCTGAGATGACAAGATCTTGCTTGACAGCTGTAGGTGTATTAACGGCCTGAAAAGTCCCTTGCTTCTTATCAAGAGCTGAGACACTGGCAACAATAAAACCGGCATTTGCAATCGCAGTCTGAATGCTATTCCAGACAGAGGCTTTCGTATTTGAAAATTCTATGGTTATCCAGCGACCTGGCTTAAGTGCTCGATAATACTCCCTGAAACAACCCTCCATTAGCCCCTGGTATTCAGGAAGCGCTTTGTTTTTAACTCTATCTACAATGGCTTCAGCATTTGCATTGGTTTTTACGCCATGCCATGCTTCAACTAATAGGTTTAGATCAGAATAATAAATATTCTCTCCAAACGGAGGGTCAGTAAATATGTAATCTAATGAGTTTGATATAATCCCCGATCTGGAGCAATCGCCTGTAAATATGCAAGAAAAATTAGTCTGAAAATTTTTGCCTAAAAAGGCTTTGGTTACCCTCTTAAATTTTCCTTCTAAATTGTACCAAGGACTACATTCAGATATCTGAGATGGTACATAAAAGACACCTGCCATTTGACGGTTCACTTGTGACCCACCCGGTCGACCATGCATAATGGGCTGATATCTATTCAATACAGATAATCCGGATATTGCTTGTTCTATCGTCCATAGGACTGCGTGCCTAATAGACTTGTCCTTTATCGCTATCGCTTTCTGCCATAGCAATCCAATTGCCATAGCCTGCCTGGTGAGAAAGAAGTTATGTATATGAGTTACCTTTGTGGTTTTCATACGTCCAACATTAGCCATTTGCATCTTTGGCAGAGCTTCAGTAGGCACCGTAAGCGGTAGATGCATAGATTCAATTTTCCCTATCAGTGCAATATCTGACGAATCAGGCTCCTTTTCGTGAACCGTTTCTCCAATTGTATAATTGATTAGAAATGGCACTCTTTTAGGTGTTTTTGTCACATTAGATAGTGATTCGTCATATTTCGAGACAAATGCCAAATCGATACTATCCTTTGTGCATGAAGTGTTGCATGATGGGCAAGGAAACCTCTCAAGAACTTTGTAAGTTTTGATGTCAAAAGCATCCTTAAGAAATACAATTTCTTTACCACATTCTGGACAAACAAAAACTTCGCTCCACACTGTATAATTGATTTTCGCGGATGTTCTCCCATCAGTGTGCTTCGTCTCATACATCCACCCGATTTCATGCTCTAATTCACTTAGGATCCGTTTGAATTCCTTTTCATACTTTGCTGGAGAGAATTGGAGATTGTATTTTGAAGCTATGAAAGTGGCTGCCGGAGAAAGGTCATTCAATAACGAACGCCGAGCACCTATTTTCGAAAATTTTATCCAAGATTTTTCGCCAGAGTCATCTATTTGCTCAGACAAAATATCTCCATTAGGTCTAACTTGATAACCTAATTCCATAATTGTATTGCGGTCACCACACATTTGTGCAGCGACACCGGTCATACCACTTCCACAAAAACCATCAAAGATAATATCGCCTGGTTTTGTGTAATGAAGGATGTAATGCATGATAGCCTTGTGGGGCACTTTGGTGTGATAGGTATGCGCCCTATAAAGCTGATCAGTTTTCCCTTCACTCACATCTGCCGCAAAAGGCTCACGGTGATAGTGGTAGCCCTCGGGTTGTTCAGGCTTCTGCGCCTCCCATTCGGCTATGAAGTCAGCGAGCCATGGGTTCGGGCAGGCAGTATAGTACGGTGGATCGCTCAAATTCAGGATGTCCTCGTCGCTACCAAGGGGAAAGCCTTCGATCTTGCGGAACTCCGGGTCCTGCAGCTTCTTGCGCAGTTCCTCGGTAAAGTGGGAGCGGCGGGCCTCGTCGTTGTCAAAGGTCAGGCCTAGACAGGTCACAGGCCCTTTGGGGATGTTGTTATTCTCCAGCAACTCGGTGACTAAATTTGATTGGCTCATGAGTGTAGTCCTTGATTAGTATTCATTGCTGCTACCAACTCCGTGGCATAGGGAAGCAGCCTTGGCGCTCCAAAACCCTCTGGAAAAACTGAAACTTCTAGAGCCAAGAGTTCGACCCCAGCCTCAATGGCTTTATCAAATGCTTCTGCATAGGCGGAATCATACGAATTACTTATTACAAAGCTATGTGCATCTCCTCGTTGAACTAAAACAACAAGAACTACTCTGTTACCCATCAGTGCCAGACGCGTCAGCGCTTTAAGGTGCTTAACTCCTCTTGGCGTTAAGGAGTCGGGATAGCGAGCTGCACCATATTCCACAACAGTCGCGCTCTTTACTTCGAGTAGACAATCACCCTGAGAACCAGAGAACATGAAATCAACCCGAAAGCCAGATTCCACAAAATATTCTCGAGTCAGAGTGCTATAGCCTTCAAAACCCGGTATCAACTTTCGCCTTAAAGCTTCTTCAACAATCCTATTAGAGAGGTGAGTGTCTGTGCCAATCCAAAGGCCCTCATGCTCTACAGCTCTCCAAGTGTAGCGACGCTTCCTTTTAGGATCAGAACTTTCCCAGAGAAGGGCCTTACTGCCAAGTGCTAAAGAGCCAGCCATAGCCCCAGGATTGGCGCAATAAACGAGTTCCTTCGTGCCATCAGAAAACCCCATTTCTGCCAAAAAACGCTGAGGCCTTCGCAAAAATGTCGCTGTGCGTTGTGGCTGAGGAAAATACAAGAAAATTTCTTTACCACTCATTCTAGGACCAACCTAACCTTGGCTGGGTCCTTGCCCTTGGTAAGCTGATCGATGTACTCCTCAAAGCGTTTCTTCATCTCCCCCGGGGTGGCCGGGCCGTCGGTGACCTGCAGGGCGGTATGCAGCTCCTGTGCCTTGACGGTTACCTTAACCAGCCCGGAGAGCACTTCCTTCAGGGCGTGAACGAAGTTGCTGTCCAGCGGCACCGGCAATTCCTTCGATTTGATGAAGGCATCCAGCGGTTCACGGTCATCGATCTTCAACAGATCCATGTTGGCCTGGGTGATCGGGTCCTCCAGGTTGCTGAGGATGGTGGAGGTCCAGGCCGCCACCATGGCGTCGAGCTGG
>JABEUP010000250.1 GCA_013044365.1 Acidimicrobiaceae bacterium | reverse complement strand
GCGACCCGTTTTGCGGTATCTTCGTAAGAGTATGTGATCCCACCGTCTCCCAGATAGGTCGTGACTTTCGACTTTGGAAATGTTGTGGATCCGTACTTCAGTATCGATGTGATCGAAAGAGTACCATCCTGCATAGTTGAACGCATCTTCAACCTCCCGCTAAACTCCATTACTTATTCAAGCACCCTGATGACCTATAAATCTAGCAAATCGCAGTAATCCGGATTCAATACCTTTTGGTAATGCGATATAGTGCAACTGGACTGGGTCCCGATCCTGGAAAGAGTCATGAAGAAATTACAAATTGGAGTAATTGGGGGAGGTGTCGCCGGTTTGACCGCAGCATTCAGATTGGCGAAACACGACCATCAAATAACTATCTATGATCCGAGTCCGGCGACTGGAGCCTCATACGCTGCGGCGGGAATGCTTGCCCCTGCTTCAGAAGTGAATTTCAGTGAGGTTCCACTTCTCAGGCTTATGGAACATTCAAACGAGCTGTGGCCTGCTTTCGTGAGAGAGATCGAAGCCGTATCAGGTATCTCAGTCGGCCTTCGGCTGGACGGAACTTTGATTCTTGGTTACGAACCCAATGACGGCCGAGACCTTGAGCATATGGCTGAATTTCAACGGGAACTGGGAATTGAAGTAACTCGTCTTACTCGAAGCCAGGTCAAAGCTCTTGAGCCGGATCTTGGCGGGCCGTTTCCTTTTGCGGCATTGATCCGCAGCGATAACCAACTGGATAATAGACAGTTGACGAACTCGATCCAAGTTGCGCTTGATCATCTGCGTGTCAGCGTCGTACGTCAGAGTGTCAAATCGGTTAACCTTGCCGGGGGGACCTACCGGATTGTCCTTGATGACGGTTCAGAAATAAGACCAGACATTGTTCTGCTCGCCGCAGGTTCCCAAGTCGGAAGTATTGCCGGACTTCCCAAATCAGTTGCCGGCGCGATACGTCCGGTTAAGGGCCAGATAATAAGAGTACAAGCGCCATCCACAACGTTATTAAACCGTGTCGTGCGTTCGAAGACCTATGGCAAAACTCTATACATGGTGCCACGGTCCAACGGTGAGATTGTAATAGGTGCAACTCAGGAAGAGGTCGGCTTCAATAACACAGCCAAAGTGAGGCCTATCGCGGAGATGCTTACCAATGCGACGCTTCTCCTTCCCGGACTTGGAGAAGCTGATTTCAAAGAGCACACGGTACGGTTTAGACCCGGATCATTCGACAATTCGCCAATAATCGGCCAGTATCGGAATTCGAATCTTTACCTCTGTCTGGGACATTTCCGGCATGGAATACTGTTGAGCGCGGCAATATCAAAATATGTTGCCTCGGCAATTGAAACTGGCAAACAACCTCTCGAAATTAAGGAATTTGGCGCCGACAGGCTTGAATCTAGCTAGGTTTTGTAGAAGTGATTGATATTTTTCTAAATGGTTCAGCACATCCGGTGCCAGATTCGACAACCATTGATGGGTTAATCGAATCCCTGGGTATTCCAAGAAAAGGCATCGCGTTGGCCCTCAACAGCGAAGTGATACCACAAAGCGGTTGGATGGAAAGATTGCTTCTGCCTCACGATAAAGTGGAATTGCTTACTATCGCCCAAGGGGGTTGAAACATGGAAGCAAGTCTTGAACCAATTAAACTAGGCAGCCTTACTCTAACTTCAAGATTAATACTCGGCACAGGCGGGGCCCCTTCGAACCAGATCATCAAAGAAATTGTGGTGGCTTCCCAAACGCAGCTGGTTACCGTCGCATTAAGAAGATACGAACCCCGGGCTGCCAACTCTCTCTACGATATTCTACGGAATTTGAAGGTAGATATATTACCCAACACGGCAGGCTGTTTTGGTGCCAAGGAGGCAATTCTTACTGCCAAAATGGGCAGGGAGGCGCTTGAAACCAACAATGTGAAGCTTGAAGTCTTGGCGAATGACAAGGACTTGCTTCCAGATCCCTACGAACTGCTCGATGCGACTGAAGCCCTTGCACTCGATGGATTTAACGTGTTTGCGTATACCGGTGATGATCCAGTTGTCGCAAGAAGACTTGAGTTTGCTGGGGCGCAGGTAGTTATGCCATTGGGAGCACCAATAGGAACTGGTCTTGGAATCCGGAATGCGCACAATATCGAGATGATCGTTTCCCAGGCATCAGTACCAATCGTGCTGGATGCAGGTATTGGCACCGCCTCTGATGCGGCTGTTGCGATGGAGCTGGGTTGTGATGCAGTGTTGGTTGCATCTGCCATTACCAGAGCGAGGGATCCACAGACTATGGCACGAGCAATTGCACTAGCTACTGAAGCCGGTTTTTTATCGCGTCACGGCGGTAGAATTCCAAAAAGAGAATGGGCCGTTGCTTCTTCCCCCACCGAGGGGATGGCTGATTTCACTTGATCGCACGGAGCGTATATGATCCGCATTCTGGAACCCGCATGATGTTGTTTGTCAGATTTAGTCGTTGCAGAGCTATTATTCTAAAGGCGGAGAATCATTGAGTATCGCTGAACGAAGAAGGAAGACACCGCCCGTTGCCCTAACTATTGCCGGTTCAGATTCCGGAGCAGGTGCGGGGATCCAGGCAGATTTAAAGGCATTCTCCGCAAACCGGGTGTATGGAACCACGGTCATAACCGCGATTACTGCTCAAAATACTCATGAAGTACGGGCTTTGGCTCCCGTGGATCCGGAATTAGTAGGAGCCCAGATCACCGCGGTCATTTCGGATTTCGCCGTTAGGGCGGTGAAAACAGGCATGCTTGCCACCGCAGCTATCGTAAACGTTGTCGCGGAGTTTGCCGATAAGGGAGCTTTCGAAAAACTTGTCGTTGATCCCGTTCTGATCTCATCGACTGGCGAGAGACTTCTTGACAAAGAGGCCGAAACGGCGTACGTAGAGAAGCTGATTCCCAAAGCTACCTTGATCACCCCAAATCTTTTTGAGGTTGAGGCATTACTTGGCAAACTCCCAACCAGTATCGATGAGATGGTCTCCGCCGCCAGAGAGTTCAAGAAGATGGGTGTGAGATATGTTTTGATCAAGGGTGGCCATTTGAACGATGGGGATAGTACTGACATCTTCTATGATGGCCAAACTATACTCAAGCTTTCGGCCGCTCGCATTATGACCGACAACACGCATGGAACCGGATGCACTCTATCAGCCGCAATAACAGCCAATTTGGCGAAGGGTTTTGACGTGAGCGAAGCTGTCAAAACCGCAAAGGTCTATATTACAAGAACAATCAAAGCAGGATCTCTTTGGCAGCTTGGTCTTGGACATGGTCCCGTAGATCCCTTTATTTGGGCAAGTCAAGAAGAGATGAACGCCGGCCAACAAGTTCTTTCCGAATCTAAAACACCTGAGGATACGGACACTTAAAGCCGGTCCATTTCAAGAAGATTAACATCAGCACCTGCTGTATTGAATAATTTGATAGCGTCCGATTTAGCGCAAAAATACAGTATTTGGCGGGTTCGTGACACTCTCATTAGCTCGTTGGCAAGTCCCTGTGCACGGTCCATATCGGCGTTGACCATGACGTCGTCCATAAGAAGCGGGAGGTCCAACGAGGCGGGCCGGGTTACAAGTGCCAGCCTGATTGAAATGTAGAGTTGTTCTCTTGCCCCCCGGGATAACGATGAGTCCAATATGTCCTGCCCAAGACCATTTCTGGCAAAAATGGACTCACTTTTCCCGTACTCTTTTTTTAGTATCGAAATGTATCTGTTCTGGGTGACCCGGGCAAATATTTCTGAAGATAGTCTTAGCAGCTCCGGCTGGTGCAGATCCTCAAACCTTGTGTGGGCATTTTTAAGGAGCTGCCTCGCGAGTACAGCAGCCCGAAGTTTGTTGGATATCTCCTCGGCCTCCAGTAATAAGGATTCCAGCGATACCCCGGTATCTTCCACAGAATTGATCTGTAGCAGCCTCT
>JABEUP010000249.1 GCA_013044365.1 Acidimicrobiaceae bacterium | reverse complement strand
CTCCGGCACTGGGCGGCGGATTCAGTTCCGCCGTGCTATCCTAGTCGCCAACAATTCAGTAAGCCAGAGAACAGTACCTGTATAAGTTCGAGTCCATTGCCGGTTCTCCAGAATGGGAACTTCAGCGTATGACCCGCACAAGCTGAACGGGTTCTATAACGGCTCCCTCCAGCTTATGCACCTGAAGAAATAGACGCTTCTCGCATTAATCGAAAATATGCAACGCTTCGATACATATTTAGCAATCGACAGAAGCAAAACCTGAAAAGTAAACATCATTTATAACATGTCCGTAATTTCCAGAGAATAGGTTTCAGGCAGTGATCGCCACCACTCAATACTCTCAGTCCTCAAGCGTAGACTCAGCCTTACCCGTTCCAGTTGGACATTAGGATCAATTTGAATCCAACAATTCTTCACTCCCAGAGGTAGGCCTTGAACAATTCGGCTGTAAAACAGGGTAAATTCGGCCAGCTAATCGGAATTGGAGTTGGGCCGGGTAATCCAAACAACTTGACCCTCCGGGCCATAGATGCTCTAAAATCTGCAGATTTGGTTATCGCCCCCTGTTCCTCGTCCGATACCGAGGGTCGTGCCGAGGGAATTGTCCGGCAAGCACTGCCCCAAATCAAGTGTCAAAGAGTCGTATTCGATATGTCTCCAGGAGAAACCGGTGTCCAAGCCAGAAAGCGGGGCGCAAGGATCGCTGCTCAAAATCTATTACCCCTACTCAATGAGGGCAAAACTCTAGCCTTCGTCACCCTGGGAGACCCCAACGTATTCTCAACATTTTCCCTGATTGCCAGCGTAGTTGCCGAGCTTGAGCCCGAAATCAAAATAAGTACTGTCCCTGGAATCATGGCTTTTCAAGAGGTGGCGTCAATGAGTGGACTCAATCTGTTGGATGAGACAGAAAAGCTTTTCCTAGTCACGGCATTTGAAGGAATCACCGATGTCGAAGAATCTCTTGAACATCGAAATGCAGCCGTGGTCATTTACAAAGGCGGACGCCAAATTGACAAAATCAAAACAGCGCTGCAAGAGGCGGGACGACTCGAAGGTACCGTAGTAGGCGAACTTCTTGGGCTGGACGGTGAACGAGTCACAATGCTCGAGTCCATTAGTGAGCCGGAAATCTCATACCTCGCTACAGTCATCGCCCCACCGCTACGTAAAGACGATGATCAAATATTTCAAACAGGAACGAACAAGAAACGAGTACGAATTGATTAGCTTCGTAGGCGCTGGACCCGGAGATCCAGAGCTGATAACAATCAAGGGTAGGAACCGCCTCGCTGAAGCAGACACGGTTATTTGGGCGTCTTCTCTGGTGCCGCAGGAACTTCTCTCCCACTGCGGCGCAAAGGCTGCGATTATCGATTCAGCAGGAATGACCCTCGAAGACGTGCTCGAGGTTTATGCGATATCCAACGGAAAGCAGGTCGTCCGACTCCATTCCGGAGACCCGTCTGTTTACGGAGCGATTCAGGAGCAGATTGATTACTGCATAGAGAACCAAATCAATTTTGAAATTGTCCCCGGCGTAACCTCAGTGGCAGCCGCTGCAGCGATACTGCAGAGGGAATTCACGATCCCTGCACTCTCTCAAAGCGTGGTATTCACCAGGTTGGCCGGTAAAACCAAGTCGTCTATGCCTGAGCGTGAAAGCGTCAGCGCATTCGCCCGAATAGGGGGAACTCTTGGAATCTTTCTGTCCGGCGCCAGGCCTGAGGAGCTTCAGAACGAGCTGCTGTGCGAGGGTACCGCATTCAATGACTCAACTCCCGCCGCAATAATAATCAGAGCCACCTGGAGCGATGAAAAAGTAATCAGGACGACAATTGGATCACTTGCAAAGGAGATGGCTGCAAGCGGGGCAAACAGAACTGTTCTGGTAATCGTGGGCGAGGTGCTGACCGGGCCAACGCAAAGATCACATCTGTACTCGCCAAATTACGCCCATCGGTTTCGTAAACGCTCACTGCCCGGCACAACCTCTGGCCGCCCGGCGAAACAAGTACCTTGAAAGTCATTTCCTCCGGTATGTCAAATGGGACCATTTGAATCGGTACCTGGATAAAATGAGCAATCAATGCGAAATTAAGGATACGCCTTGAGCCCGACGGAGCCCAAAGATCTGCGAACTGGCTGGACAACTGGAACCTGTGCCAGTGCTGCTGCCAAAGCAGCCGCAATTCTGTTGGTAACCGGCAAGCTTCCCTCCACGGTCGAAGTGGACCTTCCCGCTGGTCAACGTGTGACATTTGCGGTCAATGACTCCGGCGACGGTGGAACGGTGGTGGTAAAAGATGCCGGTGATGACCCCGACTGCACTGATGGAGCGCATATGACTGTCCATGCAAGGGAAATTGGATCATCCAACAGGCTCGTCTTTGTCGCAGGTTCTGGAATTGGAACCGTCACGAAACCAGGTCTTGGCCTTCCGGTCGGGTCCCCGTCAATCAGTCCCGTACCAGCAAGGATGATAACTCAGGCTGTAAGGGAGGTAACCGACAAGGGAATCGAACTCACATTCAGTGTCCCGGGCGGAGAGACAATGGCTGAGAGGACCACCAACGGCCGCCTTGGAATTGTTGGAGGAATTTCAATCCTGGGAACCACCGGCATAGTTCGCCCATTTTCGACCGCCGCATACAGGGCATCGGTAGTTCAGCAGATCAACGTTGCCTTCGCGCAGGGAGAACGGACGATCGTGTTGGCAACCGGATCCAGGTCGGAGAAATTTGCGATGGACCTCTTCCCCGCACTGGACCAGGTCTGTTTCGTGGAAGTTGGCGATTTTACCGGAGTGGCACTAAAAAGTGCCGCCAAGCATGCCGAGAAGATCATATGGGTTGGGATGATAGGAAAGATCTCGAAACTGGCCAACGAGGTTATGATGACCCACTTCCACAGATCCGACCTAAATAATCAAGTTCTGCTGGAAGCAGCCATGACAGCAAAGTCACCCCAAAGAGTTGTCACCGCGGCGACATCAACAAACACAGCCCGGCATTTCTTTGAGGTTTGTGTCGAAGAGAACCAGTTAAAACCACTCGAAATCCTCTGCAAAATGGCCAAAAAAGCCTGTTTAGAATATATTTCCAAGCCGGTTAACCTTGAAGTGGTCATGGTCGATTTCGATGGAATGAAAGTCGTAGCACGTGCCTAGGAAAATATACGTGCTGGGAATTGAGGGGTCGGGCCGCCCTGGAGTCACACGGGAGAAACTGAATGAGCTACTGGCAAACAGCGACGCAATCGTGGGATCGTCGAGACAGATTTCAATGTTTGAGTCCCAGGCCAAGCGCGAACTTCCAGTCAAATTGAACTGGACAGTTGGAATTGAAAAGTTGGTTGCTGAAGTGGAACAGCGGCAAGGAAATATAATTGTTCTGGCTTCTGGCGACCCGGGATACTTTGGAATCGTGAGGCTGTTGCGGAGCCGGTTTCCCGGCCTTGAAATGGAGATCCACCCAGTCCCCTCCGCCGTATCGCTTGCCTTTGCGAAGGCTGGAACAAATTGGGAGGATGCCGCGGTAATAAGCGCACACGGGAGAAGCTACCAAAGCGTACTTGTTGAAATATTGAAGGCGCTTGAACCCGGCAGGGAAATCAGCAAGATGGCCGTGCTCTGCTCGCCGGAACATACTCCGCAATTTGTTGCACAGATTCTCAGGGATGCCAATGCATCTTTTGACAGATATATTGTTTGCGCACACCTTGGTTCAGACAGCGAGTTCGTAACAGAATCTTCGCTTTCTTTGATTTGCGAGGGTACCTTCGACCATCACTCGATCCTTCTGGCACTTAATGACCTCACCAACGAGAAGGCTTCGATCTCAAATCTTATTACAGCCGATTCAAACCAGGATTTTCTGCACAGAAAAGGCATGATCACAAAACCCGAGGTAAGAGAGGTCATCCTCTCCAAGCTAATCCCAAATATACCTGGTGAAGCCGGCTGCCTTTGGGACCTGGGTGCCGGAAGCGGGAGTATCGGCATTTCCGCCATCCAAAGGATCCCATCTCTGCGGGTATTTCTCATAGATAAAGATCCAATCCAGATAAGACTGATCCAACTCAACTCGTCCAACTGTCCCAATGTCAGCGTTATCGCGGGAAGAATCCAGGATGTGGTATGGGAACTCCCCGATCCAAATGCCGTCTTTATAGGCGGAGGCGGAACCGAAGTACTGGAAATCCTGAAAACCCGCTTGAAAAAGAGGACATTTACCATCGCCAGCTTTGCCGCGGTAAATCGTGCCGCAGAAGCCGCCGACCAACTTGGTAACCTGATGCAGATTATGATTCCAGTTGGAAAACGCCTACCGGATGGGTCCTGGAGACTCGAAGGAGAAAATCCGGTATTCATCAGTTGGGGTTGGTTAGGGTGAACAACGACATCGCCAACCCCCTGGCCATTGCACTCAACGAACGCGGCGCAAAGACCGCGGTCAAACTCGGCCTGCCGGTCGAGATTGGCAAGCCATCAACCATCCTTGACGAACACTGGAATACCGGCCAAGCTCTGGTGCTGGTAATGGCTCTGCCCATCGTAATCAGACTCATTGCGCAACGTAATCTCTCGAAAACTGCCGATCCCGTAATTGTCGCGGTGGATGAATCAGGACAGTTCATCATTCCAGTCCTCGGGGGCCACAGGGGCGCCAACCGGCTAGCTAGTGAACTTGCAAGCCGTGGCAACGGCACGGCCGTGGTCACCACATCTTCGGAGCTGGCAAATATTCCCGCTATTGACGGACTCAGCGGTTACGTCGCACACGGCGATGTCGCGGGTCTCATTGAAACCATGCTCGAAGGTAGAGACCCGATAGTAGAATTCACACTCCCCTGGCCAGGGCCGGTACAGCTAAGAAATGGAAGCGGACCCGCAAAGGTGATCATTTCCGATTCAATGCCTAATTTCACAGCAGGTGAATCCCCAACGGTGCAGT
>JABEUP010000248.1 GCA_013044365.1 Acidimicrobiaceae bacterium | reverse complement strand
TCAAGAGAGTGCTCGCACACAAGGTAAAGAGATCGCCTGAGTTCCAGAAATTGGTTCAACGGATTTGGCCAAAATTGACTCCGGAGGTCCTCTTAGCCGACCTTTTCTCCCATTTGCCGCTCATCCGTCTTGCCGGAAAGGAGGTTCTTTCTAGTGCTGAGATTCGGGTTCTACACCGGCCAGTTCACTTCGATGACAACGCCAAAGCATGGTCGAATTCCGATCTAATACTTTTGAACGAGGCGAAAGTTCTCTTGGGAAATTATCACAAGAGGGTTGACGAAAACGATGGGGAACGAGGATATGGGCATGTCATTGTTGATGAAGCCCAGGATCTATCTCCGATGGCGGCTCGCATGATTGCCAGGTATTCACTGTCTGGGTCGATGACCTTGGTTGGAGATGTGGCCCAGGCCACTTCGCCCTTTGGCCAGAGATCCTGGGACGACATTGTCTCTCCGTTGCCGAATTCGAATTCAGTGCGGCTCGTAGAGCTGAAGGTGAATTACAGAACCCCTCAGGAAGTCATGGATGTGGCGGGCGGTCTCCTGAGGGAATTTGCCCCGGAGCTTAAGCCAGCAATCTCCATCCGTCACAGCGGAGAGCCAGTAGAGCTTTGTGGCATCGACCGGGAAAATCTTTTTGAAGCTTTGGCAAAGATCGTAGATGGAGAGCTGAAAAAGGTCGGGCCGGGAACTGTGGCAATATTGGTCCCAGCAAACGAGCGAAATACTTACTTTGACGGACTTGTAAGTGCTGGTCTTGATGTTTCCCAATCTGCGGAGGCAGAATTATCCGTACTGTCCATTCATGAAGCAAAGGGTTTGGAATTCGATTCTGTTGTAATTGCCGGTGCCAATAAGCTGCTTCCCTCCACTGTTTTGAATCTCCAAGCACTCTTTGTTGCTATGACTAGAACGACGAAGCGTTTAGTTATTGTGCACAATAACGATGTGCCGGATGTTATTGTTGATTTGATATCACAGCAAAAATCAGCTATTAGGGCGTTGCAGAAGAATTTTAATTATTCAGCGTCTAGGGGATGAAGGGTAACGTTACGGTTTTATGACTCATGCAATTTCAGCTTCTGTTGAACCGGTTCGAGGAGGAATAAGGTTCAACAAGCCAACCATGCTCGGCATTGGCACCATGGTGTGGCTTGGTTCGGAGTTAATGTTTTTCTCTGGACTATTTGCCGCTTATTATTCAATCCGGGCAAATGCAACGGGCCCTTGGCCAATGGGTGGCATCAAACTAGATGTTCTCCAGTCGGGTATTTTCACGGTAGTTCTTGTTCTCAGCTCATTTACAATGCAAAAGGCTGTTTTTGATCTCGAACACGATCGTCGTGGATCTGCGCGACTATGGATTGGCATCACCATGGTGATGGGATTTGCTTTCTTGGGAAATCAGCTTTACGAGTGGACCCACGCAGCATTTTCCCCATCGACTAACGCATTTGGTTCGCTTTTCTTCCTCATGACTGGTCTCCACGGTTTACATGTTTTTCTCGGGCTTGTCGCTATGGCATTTCTTCTAATAAGGGTGGCTGGCAGGTCGAGGGATCCCGGATTACTTCCGGTCATGCAGTCAATTAGCTACTATTGGCACTTTGTCGACATCGTTTGGATAGCGCTTTATGCGACCCTATTCCTGGTGCACTAGGAGATAACTCGTTGATAATCCGTAAGAAGTTGGGTGGGCGCATTTTGGTGCCGGTGGCGCTTGGGGTTGCAGCTTCAGTCAGTGGAATGGCTCTATTTTCACAAGGGGCAGCCGCCGCAACGGTGTCGGGCTCGGTAGGCTCGGCCAATACCAATTCGCTAACCTATGGCGGTACCAGCGGAGCAGGCAATGCTCCAATCACCAATTTGAAATTGGATTCGTCCACGATCGCACTTGGCAAGACGTTATTTGTTGAGAATTGCTCAAGTTGCCACGGAGATTCGGCTGGAGGCACAAGCCGGGCCCCAAACCTGGTGGGACTTGGCGCAGCCACGATCGATTTTTGGGTTTCCACCGGACGAATGCCATTGGCAGATCCAACTGTTCAGGCAATTGCGAAGCCGTCGAGATTTACCAGGGCGCAGACTCTTGCAATTGACGCATATGTATCCTCGTTGGCTACCGGCGGACCGCAGATTCCCGTCGTGAACCTAGGTGCTGCATCTCTCAGTGTTGGGGAAGGATTATTTTCTACAAATTGCGCAGGTTGCCATACTATTACCGGGGTTGGTGATGCGTTGGCGGATGCGGTCTATGCGCCTTCCTTGTATCCCGCGACATCGACTCAAATCGCGGAGGCAGTTCGTACCGGTCCAGGTAATATGCCGAGATTCGGGACTGGGAATCTTAGCGATCAGCAGGTCGCGGATATCGTGAAATATGTGAAGTACCTTCAGCATCCAAACAATGCAGGCGGAATCGGACTGGGCCATGTGGGGCCGGTGACTGAAGGTTTCGTGGGAATTCTAATCGGGTTGGGGTCGCTGATGATAGCTGGTTACTGGATAGGAGGTCGGGCACATTGAGCAGCTCGACACCGGAATTGGAACAGGAAAAGGTCAAAGTAGGTCTAGTAAAGACTTCCGAAAGTCGCTTCGAGAAAGTTGTTGCCGTTAGCTTCGCTCTCTCTTTGCTCGCATCTATCGGTCTGGGGATTGTGTATTGGCAGGGAGGCCAGACACAGGCCGAAGGGGCGCTTCTATTTTTCGCACTCGGAGGTCTTGGATTTGGGATTGTCGCCTGGGGGAAATATCTTGTTCCCCAGGGTCCGTATGTCCAGGAGCGCGAGGAGCTGAAGAGTCCCGAGTCGGAGCGGGCAGTGTTAATCGAATCTTTGGAGCGTGGAGTCACCCAAATCGAGCGAAGGAGTTTCCTGGTTAAGCTTCTCGGGGTCTCAATCGCGGCTTTCGGAGTGATTACTCTCTTCCCCTTTATACGTTCGCTGGGTCCTCAACCCAAGAAAATGTTGTATGTGACCAACTGGAAGAAGGGCTCAGCTTTGGTTCGCAGCGACGGGAGTAAAGTACGTGCATCAGATCTCGAAGTCGGTGGGGTGCTCACAGTGTTTCCCGAGGGTCACGCTGGGGGAGCTATTTCTCAAACCATTCTCATTAGACCCTCGTTTGAGGACATAGTCACTAAGCCGGGTCGTGAAACCTGGGGGCCGCAGGGATATCTGGCTTATTCAAAAGTATGCACCCATGCCGGGTGCCCCGTTGGTCTATATCAGGAGCTGACTCAGCAACTGTTGTGTCCATGTCACCAGTCTTTGTTTGACGTTATGACCGGGGCAAATCCGGTATTCGGGCCGGCCCCCCGGCCCCTTCCTCAGCTTCCATTGGAAATAGATTCTCAGGGATTCCTGCTTGCTCAGGCCGGTTATGACGAGCCAATCGGTCCTGGGTTTTGGGAGCGAGCATGAACTACAAGCCGATTGATTGGGTCGATGAGAGACTGGGAACCGCTAAGTTCACCAGGAAGTCTCTGAATAAGATATTTCCAGATCACTGGTCGTTCATGCTTGGCGAAATCGCTATGTACTCGTTTTTTATTCTTCTGGGAACTGGCGTATTTCTTACATTTTTTTTCGTTCCCTCTTCAGCGGATATCGTCTATCACGGTAGTTACGCCCCGCTTGATGGCCACGTTGTGTCCCAGGCATATGCTTCCACGCTGGATCTCTCCTTCAATGTGCGGGCTGGTCTTGTTATGCGTCAGATGCACCACTGGGCTGCCAACGTATTCGTTGCAGCTATCGTGGTTCACCTGCTCAGAGTCTTCTTCACCGGTGCATTCCGGAAGCCCCGCGAGATCAACTGGCTGGTAGGTTCTCTTCTTTTGATGATGGCTATTCTCGAGGGATTCCTCGGCTATTCGCTTCCTGATGACCTTATCTCGGGAACCGGAATCAGGATCGCATATTCGATCACTCTGTCAGTGCCTATCGTTGGAAGCTACCTGGCATCGTTCTTATTCGGGGGGCAGTTCCCGGGAGACAAGATTATACCGAGGTTCTATACCATCCATATTCTTCTGGTACCGGCTCTAATGGCGGGTCTTCTTGGTGCTCACCTGGCCATAATGTGGCATCAAAAACACACCCAATACAAGGGTAAGGGCAAGACAGAGAAGAACGTTGTCGGAGTTGCAATGTGGCCGGCGTACGCGATGCAGGCTGGAGGTTTCTTCTTCCTAACGGCAGCAGTCATTGCGGCGCTTGGAGGCCTGGCGCAGATCAATCCGATCTGGATGTATGGTCAGTACATTCCATACAAGGTTTCGTATGCTGTTCAGCCGGACTGGTACATGGGATGGCTGGATGGTGCGCTCAGGCTATTTCCCTCCTGGGAGATAACTGGTTTTGGCCACATGATCCCGACGATCTTTTTCCCCGCTGTGCTTCTTCCGGGAATCACGTTTGGACTATTAATGGGCTGGCCTTGGATTGAACGAATATTCACCAAGGATACCCAAGCTCACAACCTCTTGGACAATCCCCGCGATAACGCATGGAGGACATCCATAGGAGTTGGGGTTATGGCGTTCTATATGGTGCTTTTCTTCGCTTCCTCTACGGATGTTTTAGCAAATGCCTTCAACCTTTCCCTCAATTTCGTTCTCTGGGCTTTCAGGGCACTGGTATTTGTTGTCCCACCAATTGCAGCCTATGTTGCATACAAATTGGCGAAGGAGGCGAGTTCAGCCTCTCGTGCCGGCAGGCCAAGAAAGGCCATGGTCGTGTCCAGGTCCAACGAGGGCGAGTACACAACAGAGGAGTCCGATCCCCGGATTGAGGTGGAGTTGAAGCGTAGCGCAATGCATAGTGAGGTGCCACAGCCGCTGCCTGAGGAAGCCAGTTTCCATGCGGCTGAAGCGACAGGAGAGGGAACCTCAGAATCTGAGGGTGGCTTAGCAATGTCGGCTTCCTCATTATCTTCGGCGGCGACAGGTGAGATGAGCGAGAGGCCAAGCGGAGGACCAGAGGTATATCAGGTTCCGCCGGGTACTCCCGGTTCAGGTGGAGGTCTGTTCAGTCCCCGCGGTCCAAAGCTTTCAAGAAGCTTCGAGGACCCTGAGGAAGAGAAATGATGCAGCTGACTGATTTGCGAGTTAGTGGTGGCGAACAACCTGCAGCAGTTTCGGCGGAGGGAGTCGTGTCATCGCAAATGGTCAGTACTGCTGGTCAGCGCCTGAACCGTAAAGATTTAGAACTATCGGAAATTAGCATGAATGGAACTGGGAATCATGCAGCTAGTTGAGTCGAGTGCTGAGACGTGCAGAAGTGAGAAAATTAAGCCGCCTCGTTTCGGTCTTAGGAAAAGAAATCTTGTTGGACTGCTGCTTGGGGCGATGGCCCTAAGCGCCTGCAACTTACCTACCTTTGGGGCGTATAGGGGAGCTACCACACAGGGGCAGAATGAGTTTCATCTATGGCAGGGATTCATAATTACCGCCATTTTTGTCGGTGTAATTACTTGGGGTGCGCTCTTCTACGCAGTGTTTAAGTTTCGGAGACGCAGTGATCAAATCCCCGAGCAGACGCATTCCAACATCAAATGGGAACTGATCTACACCATTATTCCGGTGTTGATCGTTATAGGACTATTTGCGGCAACGTATGTTTCCGAGAACCAGATTGACAGCGTAAGTTCGCATCCTGCTTTGAGGGTGACAGTGGTTGGGTTCCAATGGGGCTGGAAGTTTGAATATCCCGGTGGCGTCACAATCATACCCAAAGGATCGAGCTATCCGACACTTGAGTTGCCCCAGGGTAAGACAACAACGATTAAGCTCGTCTCAAACGATGTAGTGCATGGATTTTACATTCCGGAATTCAACTTTTCCCGATACGCCTTACCTGGTGTCACAAACTATTTCGATTTTACGCCAACTAAAACTGGCAGTTTCGTGGGTCGATGCTCGCAGCTGTGTGGTCTTTACCACGCAGAAATGCTCTTTAACGTAAAAGTTGTAAGTTCAACAGATTTTTCTAATTGGCTAAGCGCTCAGCAACAAAAGGTGACGGCATGACAATCATCGAAGAGGAAATTGGTGCTCAACATGACGGGGAGGCCCATCATGAAGAACAGCCAAAGGGGATACTTCTCTGGTTAACCTCGACCGACCATAAAATTATTGGCAAGAACTATATGTATACGTCTCTGGTATTTTTCATTATCGCCGGAGCGATGGCAATGCTGATAAGGACTCAGCTGTTCTCTCCGAACAATCACTTTGTCTCGCCCCAGACATACAACGAACTGTTCACCATTCACGGTTCTATGATGCTCTATCTTTTTGCCGGTCCATTTGCTTTTGGTGGATTCGCAAACTACATACTCCCGTTGCAAATCGGGGCTCCGGATATGGCTTTTCCCCGCCTGAATGCTTTGTCGTACTGGTTGTATCTGACCGGTGGAATCAGTATGTTGCTCGGGTTCCTGACTGCCTCAGGAGCCGCTGCGTTTGGTTGGGTATCCTATGCACCCCTTTCTAGCGCGACCAACTCTCCCGGTACTGGCCCAGACCTGTGGATAGTGTCGATCATGCTGGTTGGATTTTCCGGAATCTTCACCGCCGTCAACTTAGTGACCACCACGTTTTATTTGCGTGCGCCCGGTTTGACGATGTTCAGGCTTCCAATCTTTGTCTGGAATATGCTTGTCACGGCAATCTTGATTCTCATTGCGTTCCCGGTTCTCACGGCAGCATTGATAATGCTTTACGCGGACAGGCACCTGGGAACTCACATATATTCAGTTGCGGGGGGCGGGATGCCGGTATTGTGGCAGAACCTGTTCTGGTTTTTCGGGCACCCTGAAGTCTATATTCTTGCACTTCCATTCTTCGGAATGATCACGGAGATAATTCCAGTATTTTCTAGGAAGCCAGTATTTGGTTACAAGGGTCTTGTATTTGCCACCATGTCTATCGCCGGTTTGTCGACTGGAGTATGGGCACACCACATGTTTACAACAGGAACGGTGTTGCTGCCGTTTTTTAGCGCTCTTTCTCTTCTTATCGCAGTCCCAACCGGTATCAAGATTTTTACCTGGATAGGTACGATGTGGAGAGGCCAGGTTTCGTACCAGTCGCCGATGTTATTTGCCATAGGCTTTATTATTGTCTTCACGATGGGTGGTATAACCGGAGTTCTGCTGGCCTCGCCTCCGATTGACTTT
>JABEUP010000247.1 GCA_013044365.1 Acidimicrobiaceae bacterium | reverse complement strand
CGTCAGCGCTGCGACGGATTCCCGTGCACTTCCCTCGACGCCCACCATTTTTTCAAATGGCAGTACTCCGTTTATCGAAGGATACATTGGCTCATAAGCTCCAAAGTCAACTTCATCGGTTCAAGGTAAGCGCCTCTGCAAGTAGTTCGGCTAGGTCGGCAACCCTTGGACGGGCAACGTCATCGCCAGTCGCACTTGCAGCGTCTTCCAGCATCGAAAGGCAGAATGGGCAAGCCGTAGCCAAAGTGTCCGCTTTCACATTGACCGCTTGGGCCAGTCGAGCGCCAGACACGCTCTCATCCTGCGGGACCTTGTAGAAGTAGTTAGCGCCGCCAGCACCACAGCAAAATGAGCGATCTCCAGAACGTTCCAACTCAATAAAACCATCACCGGCAAGCTCTTTGGCAATATTTCGTGGGGCATCGAATTCACCCGAAAGTCGGCCAAGGTTGCACGGGTCGTGAAAGGTCAGCCGCTGATTCTCCTCTTTGAAAGGAACTTTAATACGACCATCGGCTAACAACTCAGCCAGAAGTTGGCTGTGGTGGATGACTTCAAATTCAGCCCCAAGACTCATGTAGTCTCTTGAAAAGGTTACAAAACAGTGAGGACAGTGGGTCAGGATCTTCTTGACTCCAGCATTCCGCAAAGTCTCGATTATCTCGATAGCTCTCGTCTGAAATCCTAGTTCGTCGCCAAGTTTGCGTTGAAACTCCCCTGAACAGACTTCTAGGTTCCCCAAAGTTGCAATGCTCACACCAGCATGGCGAAGTAGGCGAATGACAGAGACGGCGATATTTTTGGAGCGCTCGTCGAAGGAAGCCATACAGCCCAACCAATACAGATAGTCAGGGTTGGGCATCTCAGCGATAGTTGGGAGGCCCTCCGCAGCTATCCAGGTTGCTCGCAGATGAGCAGGCTGACCCAGAGGATTTTGATTTCGCTCGAGCTGTCTCAGCGCTCCTGTCTTGGCAGCATCAAGCCTGCCTTCATCATTCAGGAAGCGACGCATATCCACTATTACTCCTGGTTGGTCTATCCACACTGGACATTCGTTCTGGCATGCTCCGCACGTCAGGCAGGACCATACCGTGTCTTCTTCTAACACGTTGCGAATAAAGAGATCGCCATCGCCACTACTGTCATCGCGCAGATCGGTCCGAAGTGCTTGAATTAACTTTCGAGGAGACAACGGGCGACCCGTAGCAGTGGCCGGGCAGACTGCCTCACAGCGACCACAGTTGATACACGAATCCAGCATGAACTTTCGCGTAATGTCGAGGTCAGCGGGATTTGCAAATCCGGCCGCAGTTGAAGCGTTTTCGTCCTCCAAAAGATCTTCCAACCTGAACGGTAATCTCAGCGCCCCAGGGACTCGACCGGCCTGCAGCGCAAGATTGATGGGCAGGATTAGAACATGGTCAAGGAGAGTCAGAAAGGCAGTGCCCATGAAGGTAAAGGCCGCCGCCACATGAATAATCCAAACCGTTTGATAGGTACCAATTTGAGCTCCGCTAACCAATGGAGCGATCCCATCGGCAAGGATATGACCAGCATAAGTCCACCACGCCCAGCTGATTGGGTATGCGAGTTCTCGCGTGGCCTCAAGAAGCAATCCCGTGAAAGCCATAACGAGGAGTGACCCATAGGCAATTCTCGCATAAGGGCGAGTTCCTAAATACGACGGCCGAACTGAGTAGCGCCGAACCGCCGCCATAATGACACCTGCAATCAATCCAAGTGCGGCAGTATCAAGGAGAAACTTCTCTACTAAATAGAAGTACCCGTAAAGGAAGGTGACATGGAAGAGTCTGTCCGTCAAGTCATGTTGTACGGCAATGAGGGCTGTGCCCAAGGTAAGCATTATGTATGAAGCAAAAATAGTGACGTGCATTACCGCTGCATAGCTATTCCGTCGAACCCGCCTTTGGCCCAAAACGTCTTGCACTTCAGTTCTTAGAACTGCGAGAGGTCGGCTGCGAATCGAACGCATAAGTAATTTGAGAAATTCACCGACCGAAATTCCAATTCGCTTTAGTCTTTTGGCAAATAGAAATACAGTTAACGCCACGACTATAACCAGCAACAAGTAGATAGCCCAGTGAAACCACAAGGGTAACCCAGGCATATATAGATAGTTAGGTCCTAACAAACCGAATAATTCAACCACTAGTCATTTTCGCCTTCCATCATGGCCTCACCGCCAAGAACTGCCGCATCTGGATCAATTGAGGCTTGTCCAGTCGAGTAAAACAGGACTTCAACATCCTCGCAACATTCGGAACCAACTAGTCCTTTTTCTCTAAAATCTGATCTGGCTATTGCAAACCGCAGCGCAAGTCCCGTACTACCTCGCCGCCGCTTCCCCCATGTTCCACGGCAGCAGCTTGGGTATCTACCTTTAAGTATTCGCTGACAGACAGGCTGGTGGGAACCATGGCCTTCCACGGTCACCGCGTAGCCAAAAGTCGCATTTGCCAACTTAGTTACTCCGCGGCTCTTTAGCCTTGTATGGGACTAGCAAGCGTCAGAGCAGCTCCCTACCAGCTCGGGGCCGTCTAAGGTGCCGGCAAAAGTCAACTCGCTAAGCCATCCACCCTGGTG
>JABEUP010000038.1 GCA_013044365.1 Acidimicrobiaceae bacterium | reverse complement strand
TTCCGGCGGCGGTGGCGGCGGTAACACTTCCGGCGGCGGCGGTGGTAACACTTCAGGCGGTGGAGGTAACACTTCCGGCGGCGGCGGTGGAGGTAACACTTCAGGTGGCGGCGGCGGCGGTAACACTTCCGGCGGCGTTAGCAATTCTGGGCAACCATCCATTCAGCCTTTGGTGCAACCCTCGTCCAGTGCACCTTCGACGACTGCTGGCAGTGGCTCTCCAGTTGCGGCTCCGTCAAGCAGTCCCACTTCTGGTGGTCAAACCCTAGCTGTACCTAGTAGCTCCACTGGCGAGCCGTGGGCAAGCCCAGTTTGGTGGCTCATAATTGGAGCCGCTGGTGGGACTGGCATGATGCTTCTGGTGCCCTCCATCAAGAAGCGCCGAGTGTCCAGAGCCTCCTAATTATTGATAAATGACCCTGGTCGATTTCATCAACCGGCTTTTCTTCACATTGGCTCAGTAGGGTTAGGTTTATTTGCTAGGGTAGAACATCTGTTTTGGATGTTTTACCCTAGCTGCTTTTACAGTCTTGCTTTGTTAAACGTCCCTCTGAATGACACACCTGAGAAGATCATTCCAGCAAGTTCCATACAATTAATGTGAGAAGTCTTCCGCAACTTTAATCGTCGATGAGATTTGGCTCGTTCGGTAAATATTGGCTAAACGGAGAGGTCGACCAAGGAAAAGTGGTGCCGTGAACCGAGGCTTGGTCTCAATTGGACTCGCCGGAATTCGAAAACTGCGGGTCCACGAAAGTTGATCCACTCCGAGTGCAGGTGTCCTTGCGGAGTCTTTGATAACCGCCGCAGTGGGACGAAAACCCGAAGGCAAAGTTGACCCAAAGGCTGGCGTATGCGAGGGCTTGGCATTACCGATTTATTCATTTGGGGGCTGAAACGTAGAAGGCGTTAGGAGTGTGTTTTCTTTGCGAGGTAGCGCAAAATCTCGCATTGCCAATGGAGTAGATTATAGCCAGGAAAATGATTGGACCGAAGTGGGCTAATATGCACCTGTGGCTCAAGGTCTTTCTGGTCAAAAGCTCACTATCGCTGCTTGTGGTGAGCAATAGTTGCCATCGACAGGATTTTCCGTATGGATATGGGAGTCCCTAATCGGGTGGTTACGTCCGGTTGCTCGTTGATCGATCGTCCATTTCTGATTTTGCAGAATGAATCGAAGTGCATGTTTCGCATGCAAGCCATGGCTTGTGCCATGGGTGACGGTATCAAATCGTCAAGGGAGCCAAACTGGTGATAGGCAGGATCTCGTTCAATGGTTATATGGGCATTAAGACTGAGTAACAAAGACCCCCAAATCACCTATAGCTATAGATTTTGTCGATGTTAACTGTAAAAAGGCCCTAACCGAGGAGCTTTCGAATCCCATCTCCTCGGCTTCTTTGAGGTATTACCAGCTCAGCGATCTGCGTTCTACACTGGGCGGGTGCGACGAAACTGACACACCCGCCGATCTGATTACTCCTCTATGTTACTCATTACATGCTTGATTCTGGTGTAGTCCTCAAAACCATACATTGAGAGGTCTTTTCCGTAGCCGGAATGTTTGAAGCCACCATGGGGCATCTCTGCGACGATTGGAATGTGTGTATTGATCCAGACAGCTCCAAAGTTCAAACCTTTCGCCATCCGCATCGCTCTACCGTGGTTTTGAGTCCAGACACTAGATGCGAGACCATAGTCGACGTCATTGGCCCACTTCAGAGCCTGTTGCTCTTCCCGGAACTTCTGTACAGTGATTACCGGCCCGAATACTTCATTTTGAACTATCTCGTCGTCCTGCTTTAAGTTTGCGATTACGGTTGGTTCGAAAAAATAGCCGTTATTTCCAACCCGCCTTCCGCCGGCAACGGTTTCGGCATGGCTAGGCAGACGGCTAACTAGTCCCGTGACCCGATCAAGCTGATTTGGGTTGTTTAGGGGGCCGAACAGCGCATCCTCGACCGAAGGCGGTCCAACGACAGTAGATTTTGCCCGATCCGCGAGTGCGGCGACAAAGTCATCATATATTTCCGAGCCAGCCAACACTCTGCTTGCTGCCGTGCAGTCCTGACCGGCATTGAAGTAGCCGGCTATGGCAATGCCTTCGACCGCCTTTTCGAGATCAGCATCATCGAATACAATTACCGGAGCATTTCCTCCAAGTTCAAGATGTACCTTCTTCAAGCCTTTGGCTGCACTAGTCGCAACTTCGATCCCTGCTCTGACGGACCCGGTAATCGAAACCATCTGCGGAATTCTGTTCTCGACTAGTCTCCGGCCGGTATCTCGGTCTCCGCATACGACATTGATAACTCCCGGCGGGAGGAATTCACTCATGAGTTTGGCCATAAAAACTGTGGAGGCTGGCGTAGTGTCAGAGGGTTTGATCACGACAGTATTACCAGCAGCGATCGCGGGTGCCCATTTCCAAACGGCCATCATCATCGGGTAGTTCCAGGGCGTAACTGCGGCACATACTCCGATTGGCTCACGCCGAATCATCGAGGTGTGTCCGTTCATGTACTCGCCAGCGCTCCGACCCTCTAAATTTCTGGCGGCTGCTGCAAAGAATCGGATCTGGTCGACCATGGGAGGAATCTCTTCAGAGGTTGTCAGGCCAATAGGTTTACCGGTATTCCTGCTCTCGATTTCGACAATTTGCTTTGCGTGTGCTTCGATGGCGTCAGCGATTCTAAACATTGCCAAACTTCGTTCGGAAGGTGTAGCGGTGCCCCACTTTTCGAATGCTTTTTCAGCTTCGAGGAACGCCCAATTGACGTCCTCTTCATTCGAGTTGGGAGAGGTGGCGTAAACCTCTCCCGTAGAAGGATCAACAATTTCGAGGAAGGTGGCCGATTTGGCTTCCACCTCCTCGCCTCCAATGAAGTTCCTTATCGTTTCTGGCTTTTGCGACATTTCTTGCCTTTCATCTGTGGTTTTCTATTTGTCGTAAACTGGTAGAACCCTCGAGCCACACTTTTAGCCCAAAGCTACACCAGAAGAGAGAACGTTTTCCTATGTTTTGGCCATTTACCCCAGGGTTCCTATGGGAAGTTAGGTGGTCGGGCGGAAGCGGTGGTCTGGTCCGATGAAAGTCTCCAAGGATTCAAGTAGTACCGGGGGTAGATTTGACGGTGAAACTCTGTCAGTCAGAACTTGTTTGTTGCTCGGGGAGTTTGCCTTCCGAACCAAACTGACAGCTAGAAACCGAACTAATTTGTCACAGTTTTCCATTCGGAATGGCTTATAGCTGGTTACTGAAGCGCCAGATTTTTCATTCCAGTGGAATGTTAGTTCGGAAGGGGAGCGCCTTGCTATCATTGAGATCGGACCTTCGGCCAGTGGTCTTTCGGCAGAAGCCCATCTGGTTTGGTGTCCCCGCTCTTTTGGTTGCCGCAGCGGCCGTTTATCAACAATTGATTCCCCCTCATTAATGCTGATACGTAAAGAAACCTACTTCAAATTACTAAGATTCAAGTGATTCTGTCAAAATTTGTTATAAAAACAAGTGAATCATTCGAATTCTTCAGCTAGCTTGTTTACATCGGGGACGTGGCCTCAGTATTGGTGGCGACGGGAATTGGCATAGTCGAAGTAGTCCTGGTGACGTGACTTTTGCAATTGAACGTGTGATGATTTCGTTGGGGAGGAAGTTTATGGGCTGTGGACGCTGAGCCTTTTGAGAGGGGCCCTTCCATCAAGTCTATTCGTGCCATGTCTTCGGCGAGACTTACGAAAAGTGGTGTGAAAATGAGGGATGTTCCTGTTTCGCTCGACGAAAAGTCAAAGAAACTCATCGAACTCCTCCAACGCGACGGTAGAAGTTCCTACGCTGCACTTGCCAAAGCCGTCAACTTATCAGAGGCGGCAGTCAGGCAAAGGGTTCAGAGGCTAATTGACACCGGTTTGATGCAGATAGTGGCAGTGACTGACCCTCTGTTGATCGGCTTCACGCGCCAGGCGATGATCGGAATTAAGGCAAATGGTGATCTCCGCGCAGTTTCGGCACATATTGCGGCACTTGAAGAGGTGGACTACGTGGTTATTTGCGCTGGGTCATTTGATCTGCTTGCGGAGGTCGTCTGTGAGAACGATGAACATCTGTTGGAACTTTTGAACGACGAGATTAGGAACATTGAAGGAGTAACGGCCATTGAGGCCTTCGTTTATTTGCAGTTGGAAAAGCAGACATACACTTGGGGGACCAGATGACAACTAATGATTCGTACGCAGTTAGCCCGGTTGAAGCTCGCCGCCTACAAGAGATTGCTAAGCGTCACCTTTGGATGCACTTCACCAGGATGAGTTCATACGATGATGCAGATGTTCCCGTTATTGTCCGTGGCGAGGGGCCGTATGTTTGGGATTCAAATGGGAAGCGATATCTTGACGGACTTTCAGGGCTCTTTCTTGTTCAAGTCGGGCATGGTCGCCAGGAGATCGTTTCAGCCGCTGCGAAACAGGCATCAGAGCTCGCATACTTTCCGCTGTGGAGTTATGCTCACGCTCCCGGGATCGAGCTTGCGGAGCGACTAGCCAATATTGCACCCGGCGACATAAATCGAGTTTTTTACACCACGGGAGGGGCTGAGGCGGTTGAATCCGCTTGGAAGCTGGCTCGACAGTACTTCAAGGCTATTGGCAAACCCACCAAGTTCAAAGTTATATCGAGAAATATTGCTTATCACGGGACTACCTTGGGTGCGCTTTCGATTACCGGTCTCGCTGGGATAAAGGCAGCATATGAGCCATTGGTCCCGGGTGCCTTCAAGGTAGCCAACACCAATCGATATCGTTGTGTGGATTGCGCAAACGAGCCAGCGTGCACTTTGCACTGCGCTGATGACATAGAGAGAATGATTGAGTATGAAGGACCAGATACTGTAGCAGCGGTGTTTTTGGAGCCGGTTCAGAATGCCGGCGGGTGCTTTGTTCCGGATCCTGGGTACTTTGAACGAGTCAGGGCGATTTGTGATAAGTACGACGTGCTCCTGGTGGCCGACGAGACAATAACTGGATTTGGCAGACTAGGTGAATGGTTTGGCTCAATTCGGTATAATTTTCAGCCCGACATCATAACTTGTGCAAAGGGCCTGACGTCGGGCTATTCTCCGCTTGGGGCGATGCTAGCTTCTGATCGCCTAATGGAGCCATTCGCTAAGGGGTCTACGACCTTTCTGCACGGATTTACTTTTGGAGGACATCCGGTTGCGGCAGCGGCGGCAATTGCAAACCTCGACATCTTCGAGAGCGAACATTTAATCGAGCATGTTCAGGCCAAGGAGGGGGAGTTCAGGGCAAAGCTTGACACCCTTAGTGACCTTCCAATCGTGGGTGAAATTAGAGGAGCTGGCTTCTTCTACGGTATCGAGCTCGTCAAGGATAGGAATACGAAAGAAAGCTTTAATGAAGAGGAATCCGAGAGGCTGCTACGGGGTATTCTCACGCCCCGCCTGTATGAATTGGGACTGATTTGCAGAGCGGATGACCGTGGCGACCCAGTGGTACAGCTGGCTCCTCCACTTATCTGCGATTCAGCGCAATTCGACGAGATAGTTTCGATTTTGCGAACCGTATTCGAAGAGGCATGGAGCGAACTCTAAGGTCGTTCTCAAATCGATAGGTAAGAGTAGTCTAAATAGGGTGGTTGTCGGCTAATGGCTCGTCACCACCCTATTTTTGCTTGCAGTAGACCGGCAAGTTCGCCGCTGGTTGCAAATATGCCAATGGCCGACAGGTCATGATCTATCGAGGTGGTCAAGTGTCAAAAGAGGTGCGCGATTGTCTGTTATCCCTCGTCCTGGACCAGTGGTCTTATGATCAGAACGCCAATCAGTTCTATACCACAGAGACCGGCTGGATATCACGTGGTCGATTAGAGGAGGAGAGCAGGAAGGCCGCTACTGGAATGTACCGCAACGGTATATTGGCTGGTGATAGGGTCCTGATCTTTCCAGACAGGTCTTTTGA
>JABEUP010000246.1 GCA_013044365.1 Acidimicrobiaceae bacterium | reverse complement strand
TAGCCGAGGCGATTGAAAGGTACGAGCATTTCTTGAGTAAGAACCCAGCGAATCCACCTCAACAAAGGCCGACACGCCTATAGCGACCACATTTTCAGTCGCTCCCGAAATCAAGCAAGAAGTAGGGAAACATCGTCTTATTGATGTAATCGTTCAAATTCCATTATGACGGGATCAATCTTGGGAATGAATCGGCGAGGATTTCAGCAGTTCGCTCCTGGTTCCAAACGTGTTCCTGAGGATTCAGTTCTGGGCTGCACGGGGCGAATATATTGCTTCGAGGTGATATTTTCTAATTACCCCCGTGCGACACTTCCGCGGTGCCACCCACCCCCATCCCAGTAAAGAAAGATCTTCTCCTTGGGATAGCAACTGCGGATCTTCGAGCCGGAGTCCTCGGAGGTCCAACTAAGTAACTGCATAATCGAGGTCGCCGGAGTTTGTGTTGTTTGGTACGGCGAGTAGTTCGACTCTTTCAGCCTGATGATTGAGGTTCTCAGTTCAAAGTTGGCGGATATTGTGTTACTCTTTTATTCAAACAAGCGAGTTTCGGGATTGAAACGAGAAATTTTCAGACATTACTGGATTTAGCAATCGCAAATTTGTTCAGCACTCTCGTGTTTCAACAATCGCTTGTAATCCATCTATTGATGGCAGGACATATTTGAGGATGAGACAAGAACTTTTCCGTCATTCCATGGCCATAGCTAACCACGTCGATAAGACGGCTATTAAAGATATTCAGACAGGATTTTCTGAGCTACCTCACCCTAAGGAAAGCTAGTGGCGCGGCCCGAAGGATCCTATGCCTCAACGCTTTGGGAAAAATATTTAGTCACACGCTCTAAGGCGGCACGAGATGACCTACTTGTTTTCTACTCGCCGTTAGTCAAATTTGTAGCGGGTCGTTTGAGTTCTGGTTTGCAATCCCACGTAGAGTCAGCGGACTTGGTCAGCTACGGTATTTTCGGCTTGATCCAAGCGATCGAGAAGTTCGAACCAGGCCGAGGATTTGAGTTTGAGACATTTGCGGTTCATAGGATTCGGGGATCGATACTAGACGAGCTGAGAGCGATAGACTGGGTTCCTCGCTCGATTCGCGCTTTGGCAAAGCGGGTTGAGAATGGGTTCACATCCGCCGAAGAAAGACTAGGCAGGATACCTGACGACCACGAGGTGGCTGATGAGATCGGTATCCGCGAAAAAGATCTTCAAAAGATATTTGCCCAGATCAGTTATACCTCAGTTGTGGCACTTGAACAGATGCTGCCGACCTCAGAGTTCGGTGCATTACGGAATAGCTTCGATTCAACGGTAAAGATCGAGGAGCAACCAGGTGTAGCCCTGGAGCAGAGCGAAACCCAGCGATTAGTTCGCGAAGCAGTATCTTTACTCGGTGAAAGGGAAAAAACAGTCTTGATGCTTTACTACTATGAAAATCTAACACTTGCGGAAATTGGGACGATTCTTGGTGTAACAGAGGGTAGGGTCAGCCAAATACACACCAAAGCGGTTTTCCAGCTCAAGGCCAAGTTGTCCAAACTCGACTGGGTTAATTAGTCTCGACGATCCTCGCCTTGATATCTTCCTTCTATTCGGACTAATTGGGCTGCAAAGAGAGAATGGCAACTACATCTAAAAATACCAGCCTGAATCTTTCAATCTTGGTAGAGATGCTGTATGAACTTGTAGTGGTTCATCACCTTGCCAACCCGAAGGGCACGGCTCATCGCGCAGGGGGTACGGCGGGTTGTGGGGCTTCAAATCTTTTCCAGCTCGGCCTCCATGGCAGCTCAACACTCGATGCGCTTCCGGCCTGCGTTCTTACAGCCGTAGGAGGAGTTTTACACGTCACCTAACTGTCGCCCCGTTTATCAGATTAGGTGGCCCTCTTCATCAGGGGAACAGGGATGACACTCTCTTGGGCCAAAGCCTTTATCGAGGGGTAGGTAATACGATGATGGTTTTGCCAGCTGAATGATATGTTCCTTCTGGAAAAATTACGACTTCATGTCGCACAAAGCGAGTAAGTGTGTGACGTCTATAACTGAGCTTCAAAACACTACCGATCCTTAGACAACCTTCTATTGATGAATCCAGCCGCTAACAGCACTGTACTAAATTCGGCTTCAAGGGCGAATATCGAAAGGGGATACCAGATATTCAACCACAGCGCTATCGACGCAACCAGCGTAATCAGTGAAAGGCTGAGCAATATTGGTATCACTAATTCGCTGCGAGAGCTGCTCGACTTTGGCAGGGATCTCATCCGATTTGGAAGCATCCCTAGGATGGCATGCCCAGGAACAAACAAGGTGAAAGCCAGCACCAGCAGTGCCCTTAGCGGACCGACTGAGCCGCTGAATACGATAAGAACCACAACCAGCGAAAGGACAACCGAACCCAAATCGACTAGGTTATCAACCGTACCTTTCTTTATCGCACGCTTAGCGGGTATCATTAAGTAATGCCGTCAGACTCACTGAAATTGGATTGAAACCGATGTGCCCAAGATTCTCGTTTTGTAGCGTGCCTGCTATGGACGTAGGCTAATGGACCTTGAAGCATTCCAACAAGTTCATGCCAACGAAGTGAAGGTGGGAAAGTCTTCGGTACTCCGGTCATCTGCGTGTCCCGCGATCCAAATCTGAGCTTGATTACCCGGTACGCAGCTAAGGGAACCTTTCCTAAGATAGCTTTCAGATGACTAGGGTCCTCCACTACCAACGAACTTAGCATGGCCGTCAGTCCGATCCCTGAACCCGAAATCTGGCGTACAAGCTCCTGGTAGCTATCGCGATGCGAGTGATAGACCACTGCCTTGGGATCGTATACCACGCAATGATGCATCTGAAATATCGCGGCAAACATTGCTAGATCTTCACCTCCACGAGCCGGAGTTCCAGTCCCCAGTGCAAGGTTGAAACCGCCGGCCGCACGCAGAGCGTCGCGGCGAAACCCCATGTTGGCTCCGGCCCCACAACGTGCGATTGCTTGGTACAGGGACAGCTCCTCAACAGAGTTCGACTCGACATTTATACACGTCACTCTGCGGACTTTGGAAGAACCTATAAAGCGCATTTCGTCAAGAGTGGCTGGGCAGTACAACTTGACTTCTGTACCCCGGTTGAACCCGCCAAGATACTCCTCGAACCAGCGCTTCGCTGGCGTGTCAAGATCTTTTGGCAAAACAAGACCGGTGACACATCCAATATCCCTCCTTGAAAGAAGGCTATGCACCAGATTGCGCAACCAATTCACATCAACTTCCACGTCATCGTCGGTAAAGGCGATTACCTCACCGGCTGCCTCCTTGATACCCCGATTGCGGGCAGCAGAAATGCCTGGAAACCTCTCGCGCAAAATACGGACCTTATCGTCATAAGAAAACCAGTTCGGCAACACGTCGGAATCATCACGTCTATTGTCAACGACAATAATCTCGTATTTCGGGTAATCAAGAGAAATTAACGAGTCCAAACACGACCTCAGCTGTTCCAACCGTGCAAACACACTTGGAACTACCACTGTCGCAAATGGTAGATGGTCATCTACTATCAGTTCAGCCAATTCGCTTTCGAATTCAGACACACCGACAAGTTCCAAGTTTTCTTCAATACTTACATGGAGCCCGGAAACTTCCGCTTGACCTTTGCCAAATAGCGTGAAAACACTACCCGACTTCAATTGGGATAAACGACCGGTTAGGTATCCCGCAATCGTAATGAAGAGCCCAATCAACATAAATCCCGCGCGCGCACCTCCGCCCCAATCACCGTTTAATATCATTTGAGAAAGTCCACGAACGATCCCCCTAGGAAGCGTGCGTATTAGATACGTACGCTCCTGGGATATACCGTCACGCGATCCGACTAATGCTGAGACGTACGCCTTTGAGCGGCCCTCGAACCAACAACGGCGCAAAAAGTACGTGACCATCGTACGTTCGGCGTTAACCATGTGGTTGACCACGATCTGGGGGTCGTAATTAACTTTGCCGCCGTCCACGCCTCGCACGGCCCTAATG
>JABEUP010000245.1 GCA_013044365.1 Acidimicrobiaceae bacterium | reverse complement strand
GACTTAGGTGACAGAAAAAAGAATATAATTCCAAGCGGTACGACTCCAAGGTAGGCGTAACGCCAACCAACGGTGAGAGCTACGGATGGAACTGCCAGTCCGGCAAGAAGAGTCGCAAGCGGCACCGCTGCTTGCTTTACCCCAAAAGCAAGACCTTGCCGCCTTCGCGGAATCGCATGCGAAATAAAAAGGTTAATGTGTGGCTGAAGCGAACCATTGATAGTGCCTGCGATGGCCAAAAGAATAATAAATATCAGATAAGTCCTGGCAATTGTTGCGATTCCGCACAAGACCACTGATGACGCCACCATGCATATCTTGATAACAACCGCGCCATTGAGCCGGTGTGCGAAGTGGCCGGATATAAACGATGATAGCGCCGCAAAGAGGAAGAAAACTGCTACTGCCGCTCCGAGCAACGAAGGAGTGAAATCTAAATCACTTTTAATTTGGACGGCCAGGGCCCCAGTAAGAAAAACCGGTAAAACGGCTGAAATAGCAATCCCTATTGCCAAAAGTATCGGGCCCGCTTCGAATGGTTCCGTCTCTATATCGTCACGGTGAGTCTCTATAGGAAACTTATTACTAGTCATCGCACCTCCGGTTGCGAGTTAAACATTACCCTCAGGGGAGGTGATATCGAGACTACCGGATCGTCTACTTTTTGTTAATGATGATAGCTAGGGTCGGGCACAGCCTTTCGGCACGTCTGGCGTGCTCGATTAAAGAAGCTGGAATCTCTTTCGTCTTGATAATTGGAAAGCCCCATTCATCAAGCTCAATAAGTTCGGGAAGCAATTCCGCGCACATTCCGTAACCATCGCAGGCGATCGGATTAATAGATAGAGTCATCTTTCCAGGCAAGCTAATGCGCCATTGATTTCTGAGGAGGAACCAATCCGCGGGACATGGGTTGATAACTGCAGTTACCGCCCTGGTGCGCCAATATTTCAGATCTAAACCTGTTAAGTGAGGCCCGGGCAAATAAGACAGCGCCATCAGGCATAGCGCAGGCACCTCTACCGATAATTTCCTCGCAAAGTTCGCTGACACGCGCCAAAGCCTTAGAGCTAACATGGCCTAAGGCCAGTTCCTTCCAAGCCTTTGCCAACTCAGGTAGACCAAAGTAACATGGTCCGCACTGACCTGCCGATTCACCGCTTAAGTACTCCAACACCCGGCCGGTTTCAACCACCGGGCAACCATTTGCCAGTGCCACCACCCCGGCGCCCAACGAAAAACCGGCATCTTTGAGGTAAGCAGCGCTTGCACGAAGGCTCCAGAGTTTGCCGGGGTCAACAATTTGGCCAAAGTATCCTCCGAGCAGTGCAAAGCTAACCTGGTTCTCTGTGACACCCAAGACGTCAAATATCTCTTCAAAGGTGGTGCCCGCAACAACTTCGGGGACAGTATATCTACCGTTCGGCAGAGTGATTGTAAGGAGCCTTGTCCCCGTGTCGCCCCCGATACCAACCGAGGAAAACCATCCTGCTCCAAATCTTGCCAGTAGTGCCAAGTGGGCGAGCGTCTCCACGTTGGCAATTAAGGTTGGGCGCTTCCTTACTCCCCGGGAAATCGGCCGGTCCGGAAGGTAGATCGGCCGGCCGCCCTGTTTGTTGATGGCTGAAATAACCGCGGATTCCGTTCCGGAGATATACCCAACATCTGGAGCAGTAGTGGATATTTCAATTTTAAACGGGTCTATCTGCTTCCGTTCCGCAAGGGCGGCCGCTATTACAGTTTGCGGTCCTGTTTTGGAAGCTTTAATGTGCACAAATCCCATCTTGGCATCGAGCGCGGTACCTAAAATTGTCAATCCATCGAGTACAAGATTGGGATGACGCATCATTAGGGTCTCGTCCTTATGGGACAGATATTCGCCCTCAGAACCATTAGCCACCACGACAACCTGACCGCGGTATGTCTCGTAACCTTCAAGCTTGCGTGAGAGCGGGAAAGCGGCGCCCCCGCGTCCGTGCAACTCATTCTCGCTCAGCTGGTTTTTGAGGTGGTGCAGGGAATAAAAATAAGGTTGTGGATTTCCAAAGATTGACAGATGCTCGGAAAGGCCTATGGGTGTTGATGGCATTACAGCAACGTTGGAAGAACCGGCGGACTTTCCTCCGTATGCTAAACGTGGAAATGAGCGGCCTGAACTCTTTGGCATTATCTATTCCCCTGCTCTGAACTGCCAGAATTATTGCTTGTCAGGCCATTTGAGAATTGCGAATTTGATGATCCTGCAACCGTTCCGGTAAACGATGACCCATTTGAGCCTAAATTGAGACTCGCTGAGAAAGTGACGCTCTGTCCGGATGCGTTCGCCACCTGACTGATAATTGTGGTTCCACTCAGAGAGGTGACAGTGCCCTTGTATACTACAGAACCCGATGCCGTGGCGATTTCCACGAGACTAGAGATCATCGATACGCCTCCATCTGAGGGAATTCCAAATAGAACGATTGACAGCTCGTAACCGGGAGAACCGCTGAGCATTCCGAGAAGTCTAAGCGCAATTTCGCCCTGAGAATTTGAAGGCGATTGATCTATGCTGCCAGACCAGTTTGAGGTGTAGTTGGAGCTAATCTTCAGCGGCCCGGGAGTACTGGATGTAGCCTTAAATGGCGTCGTGGAGGGCGAGCTTGTCACTTGTGCGGATGTAAGGATCGTCTGGCTCAGCCCGACTTGAGCACGCTTGGGCCAGTTTGATGCCAGGGGTCCCGATACAGCCCAGGCAACTATAGCGACTGGAACCGCAAAACTCATACCGAAAAAGGCGACCTGCTTTCCAAGGTTCAGATTTGTCAACGATACGAGCCGTGCAATAATGGCGAGAATGAACACTCCCCCGACTACGAGATAGACAAATTTTGAAAACCATAGTGCACTGTCGGTGCCAGATCCAAGGCCGTGAATGATGGAAAGTCCAAAGATGGGATAGGAAGCCCAATGTATGAGCTTCCAGCTCCTGTACCCCATTTTTACTCTTAGCAAAGAAGTGATCACTACAGCGATGCCTAGATCAACCGCGATTGCACCAATACCGATCCAAACAGGCCTATAGGTCGCCGTAAAGGGCAGGAACACATCTTTGAATCCTATAAAGGAATACTTGTCTGCAATGGCCGCACCCACGTGAATTGCCAGCACAACAATTGCAAGTAACGACAATGACCTATGTAGCTCGGGAGTTACAAACTTGTTACCCCGAGCTAGCCTGATATCGCCTGCGGTCATTATTCCCAATACTCCGATTAATGCGAGCAAGATAAGGCCCACATATCCCGCCGACCTGGAGATATACCATAGAGGACTGATCGACGCCGCTGCCAGCATCATCGGCGGCTCTGCGTCGTCTCAGGCTGCTTAAAATTACCGAAATATTTGGTACCTTGTTCATTGCTTCTGGCAATCGCCGGCAAACCTGTTGATTCGAGCCATGCCAGACCACGCGGACCCATTACGATTGTCCCACTGGATGCTATGTTGGCATCCAGTGCAGATCCAGCAAACACGGTTACGGTATCAAACACCGGTCGGGCGCTTTGCCCACTGAAGGGATTGATCAGGTGGTGAACCCTTTCCGAGCCGTTCTTCCATGCTCTGCGTAAGGTTGACGAGGTCGCCACGCCTCCGCCTGCGATTGAAGTTAACATTCCAGCAGATGAAGGATCAAGGCTGCGGTCGTCAGTTATATTTATGGGCCAAAATGGTTCTTGCTCAAGGGTTGTGGCAGATATATCCCCACCAAGATTGACCAGCACCGGTTCGGCTAGCTCGGTTTCAATGCGCTTACGGATCCGATCAGCCAAAAAAGCTTTACCGGTTGAACCCAAATCCAAGGTAACGCCCTTAGAAACCGATACGGTTCTAGCGGCCCGGTTAAGAATTATATTTTGATAGCCCAAGGGAAGGACAATTCGGGTTTGATCGCGCCTTGGGGATTCACTGGAAAGTGTGGTTGCAAAGTCGGCAGTGTAGCCAAGGGCAACCAAAGATCCCTCGACGGTCGGATCGAGGTGTCCGCCGGTAACCCGTGCTCCGTAAATGGCAGCTTCCAGTGCATCAAATAATATCTGAGAAACTTCCACCTCCCTAAGTGCTTCGCCGTTGAATGTTGTGCGCAGTTCGGAGTCACTACGAAATCTCGATGCAGCCGAATCCATTTCATTGATCAAAAGGGTAAAGATCTGGAACGCATCCTTAGAAGGGGTCTCGCCATAGCCCAGCAACGTGCATTCTGTGCCCAGCGCGAACGTCTTGTAGCTATCAACAGCCATCATGATGCTCCAGAGGCGGATATTGCAGGACCCGGTGATGGCGCAGGGGCGGGACTGGAGCTAGGCGAAAGCAGCTGCTGAGGCCCGGAGGAAGAATTTGGAGGCGGAGATAACGTTGGAGACGTGGCGTTGTATCCCCCATTCAGCGACGATGTTGCCGTTGATGAGGATGCATTAGTTGAACCTATTGGCTTACCGGGGTTAATTTTCGCGACGAATCCCGCGAGGCCAACAATAGCCAGCAGGGCGCCCCACCAAAATCCTCGTGAAATTGAGGATGATTTGGCAACAGCCATGTCCCTCGATTGTCCGCTAAATTTACGCATTATCGTCCCAGTTCCTGTGCTTTATATATATATTCTCGCATTTCGATCTGAGATCGAACTGAATTTGCACTTAAAGTATCCTTTGGAAAACCAGCAATGACGTACTAAATCAATTCAAAGG
>JABEUP010000244.1 GCA_013044365.1 Acidimicrobiaceae bacterium | reverse complement strand
GGGCAAGCCATGCGTCAAGTAGATTTTCGTCCAGAAGACGCGCTTCTCTGTAAAGGAATGATTGGACGCTGATCAGTGTCAGGACCTCAGCAGGAAATTCGGGAGTGATCACTGATTCACCTTCGGTGCGTGACAGTCTCCCTCCATTAGCCGAAGCCACTCGCGATAGAGAGACCTCTGCGGAGTCTCATCGGTTGAGTGTCCAACTATCTCACCCAGCTCATTTGTCGACTCACGGTGCATTCCGCGGGAAAATTCGAGCCAAGGGTTTCCTGCCGCCGCCGCGCCAGTCTGGGTGCAGGCGAAGACCTCGATATCGTCAGGGGCTCCAAAGCCCGACGGTCCGAAGAATCGCTCGTGCTCCGACAGCCGTCCGGCATTCAGTTGATCGTCGGCGCCCACCAGATAGGTTGGATGAACGTCAATGTAACTTTTGTCGGGTCCAACAGGGTGTATTACGCGGATGTGTGATTCGAACAGGAAGAGACTGGGGAAGATGAAGATGTTTCGCTGCATAAGTATGTCATTTGCACGTTCTGAACCATAAGTCCTCTCAAGCTGATGGCAATATGAGGGCTGGCTTCTATAGGGAAACGTTCCTATCATGCCGTCTTCCCGTTCAAGTAGGCCGTCTCCGTAGGGAAGCCCTTTTGCGAAGTTGTGTAGACCTAAGGTATTACGCGCCCTTTTTGTATCACCGGATTCGCGTTCACCAGAGCGTTCTAGCAGGTCGACGAAAGATTCATGAACGTAGTTGCCGTGGTAGCCGTCAACACCGTTTTCGGCCTGCAGCTTCCAGTTGCCTGGGAATTCGTAGCGGTGAACACCCTCAGGAAGAGCCACTCTCCCGGTTGGCGAGCGGTCGCACCACAGGTCAATATATCTTCGCACTGAGCTGATTCTGTTAAGCAAAGGGGGTGCATTGGGGTCGAGATTGGCGAAGATTAGTCCACGGTAGGTTTCGGTGTGCGGAACCCCTTCCAGCTTGAGGTCCCACTCCAGGAAGTCGTCAGGGTACCCACTGCGCTGAGCGGCTCCAACTAATCTGCCGTCGTTGCCGAATACCCATCCGTGATAGGGGCATCTGAATACACTAGCGTGGCCCCGTTCTTCCCGGCAGATAACTGACCCTCTATGTGCACAACGGTTGAACAGCACGTGCACCTCGTTGTCAGTGTCGCGGCAGACTATAAGCGGTTGCGTACCAATATTGGTCGTTACGTAGTCGCCGGGAAGCGGGATCATGTCTTCGTGAGCTACGAAGACCCAGCTGTGGCCGAAGATGCGTTCTAGCTCTAAATCAAATATGCGCTGATCGGTGTATACGGAACTGTGAAGGCGAAAGCGACCCGCCCCATCCCGTACAAAGTCGCAAGGGTGGAAGCTCTTTGTCTCGCTGTCATTGGCTGGTGCATATTCACCAACAATCTGGCTTGGTGGCATATCAGGTTTTCTCCTTACCCCCTAGTTCAAACCCGTCAATGCGGATGGTGCTTTGTCAGCTTTTTGAACGGTGTTAATTCGTTACTAACGATGGTAGTTGCTGCAGGGGGAAAGAGACTTTCCGTCCAAAATTTGCAGTATGTGTCGTTGGTGCGTGGGCGGATCCAATTTGACCGACTTCAGCTGTTCTACCTGCTGATAAAAGAGGCGGTGACAGCTGTTATGGGATTCGTTCAACCTTGATTATCCAGCAGGTTTCTAAGACGCTGCACCTCTGCTTCAAGCTCAAGGAGCCTGCGAATGGCTGTTAGCGTCAGTCCTTCGGAGGCAAGACCCATGACTTTTTGCACCCTATAGATTTGATTTTGACTGTAGCGTCTCTGACCACCCCCTGACCGTGCCGGCTGCACGACCGCTTCGTTGTCCAATCGTCGCAGAAATGCTGGCTGAACGTTCAGCATTTCTGCGACTTGGCCCACGGAATATATGGCCAGGTGTTCGTCATGGAAAGGAAAACTGCTTTCAGCCAATTGTGTCACGCCCCATTTGAAGTTGATCCCATTTTTTCTGTCAACAAAGGCCCCTCCCAGTAGGGAAGGGCCTTTGAAAAATAATAGCTATGCACTTATTGGTGTGCGTTTCTTGCTGCCTCCTGCATTGATGTGAACCTTGCGAGGCTTTGAAGTCTCAGCAACCGGAATCCTCACTACAAGGACGCCGTCACTGTACTCAGCCTCGATGTGATCGGTATCGAGTGTCTCGCCCAGGAACAGCTGTCTCGTAAAGGTACCGTATAGGCGCTCGCTGGAGATGATTTCAATGTCTTTGTCAGCAGTTTCCACACGAGGCCTTTCTGCATGTACGCTGAGCATATTCTTTTCCACCGTAATGTCGATAGATTCTGGATTGACGCCAGGCAGATCGAATTCAGCGATGAAATAGTCACCTTCACGGTATGCGTCAAGCGGCATGGCTGATGGTCGAACTGAGTTTTCCCAGAGTTGTTGGGTCAATCGGTCAAGATCACGAAACGGATCAGATCGCATAAGCATCATGTAGACCTCCCTTCGATAAATTACAATATATGTACGTGAAGTTATAGAAAACCTATAACTCTGCAAACAAATATTCTACATTATAAGGAGCAAATATTCAACAGGTCAAGAGCGATCCGGTGTTATAGGGCAAATCTTTGCAACTTTGGCGTGTCGATCCTCCGCCTTTTGAATCTTGTTTAAGAACTGGTGGCGGGGGTGGGAGAGCTATCTGATTGATATGGCAGAGCCGCGCAACCGCCGGACATGCCACAGATTGGTGAGAAGCGGAAGGTTTGTTCGCGACGGTAGGCATGGTTCAAATTGTGTTCACGCGCCGATCCCGGGCGGCTGGTCTGCCTCAGCTGGGAATCTTATGTCTTGGAGACCTCGATGGCATCAATGATGGAAATTCCGCTGATTTGGGTGGTATCGTCAATATG
>JABEUP010000243.1 GCA_013044365.1 Acidimicrobiaceae bacterium | reverse complement strand
GAGCAGCTTATTGGCTTGTTAACTCCGGGTAGTGACCGCTGTGGAGTAAAACTGTTATAATCTGTGCGTGATACCAGCGTGTTGCGTGGTTGATCCGACATTTGGGGTGCCAAATACAATTATTAATAAGAGCAGGATTGCCTGCCCGCTTCGGTGGATTTAGCTCTGGATAATTCTTGCGGAGCCGGGATCACCTCGACTGGGCAGGTCAAAATGTCAGGATTGCAAATCGGTACGAAGTCTCCAGGATTAGTAACGGCGAAAGCCGGAGGGGGAGAACTGCTACTTCCCGATGAGGGCCGGGCGACTATGGCGTGGTCCTTGCCTACCGCGGCTCGTGGTGTTCAGGGTGTAACGCCCAGCCCGGGAGCTTTCAAAATATGCTTCCTAAATTAAGCGGAGCGGGGATCAGCGTCGTCGCACTTTTAACCGATGATGAAGAGCGTGCTAATGAGATGGTTGGCTCACAGCCTCATCTTTCCGGTCAGCTTCGGTGTGGATTGGATGAAAGTTGGTGGAATTCCCCAGGGCTATACCAACGAAGCACACTGGTCCCTTGAGTCCCCGGGCTTTCTGCTTCGCCCGGGCGGCGCTATTGAATTGGCGGTATATTCCTCGGGGCCCGTTGGCCGTCCGGCGCCCGAGGATGTTATGAGCATCGTCAGGTGCCGCCGTGCGGGCTAAGGACATAAGACCGTTGACCGGCTGAGCAGAACCGGTCCGACTGCGCACCAACTTGGCTGCCAGGGTCACCAGTAGTTGCCTGCCACCTTTTTAGGCGTATGTGTAAACTTTTCGGATTTAACCACCTGCAAGTTGAATAATGGTTCCGGGAGCCGGAATAGATTACCAGATAACAAGAAGGTGGAGTGCCGTTCTTTTCCTGATTTCGCGCCGTCCGTTTCTGTTGCTTTATGCGATTGGTTTCCTAAAGAACTTATGGGCGTAGCAGCGATTCGAAACTGAGACGTAATTCCAGGAATTTGGATATTTACCATGATGTGCCACTCTGTTAGTCTGGTTGGGCTGTCTAATGGACAAACGGGTCCAGACGGTGTAGTGGAGGAGGGGAATTATGGATTCTCAAACCCGACTCGGCCTTTACAAAACCATGGTGTTGAGCCGCAGCTTCGAAGAAGCGATATTACGGGATTATCACGCCGACAAGAAACCAGCCTGGGATATCGGTGCGGGACTGATTCCAGGCGAGATGCATCTATCGGCAGGTCAGGAACCGGTAGCTGCCGGAGTATGCGCCCACCTCACTGCTGACGATGCGGTAACAGCAACGCATCGTCCTCATCACTTTGCCATCGCGCACGGTATGGATCTTAGGCTTTTGGCAGCCGAGATCTTCGGTCGCGAAACCGGTCTGGGCAAGGGACGCGGTGGGCACATGCATTTATTTGATCCAAGTACTCATTTTTCGTGCTCGGGTATCATTGCGGAAGGATATCCTCCCGCCTTGGGCCAGGCATTTGCATTTAAGCGGCAGGGCAAAGACAGAGTGGCTGTTGCTGTCACTGGCGAGGGAGCGGCAAATCAGGGTGGATTCCACGAGTCAGTAAATCTCGCGTCTTTATGGAAGTTGCCGGTGGTGTTTGTCATCGAAGACAATGACTGGGCTATTTCGGTACCTCGAGACTCCTCGACATCGATTAGGTCTAATGCGGTGCGTGCTTCGAGTTACGGGATTAGGGGAGCGCGAATTCAGGATAATTCAGTAGAGGGCGTTTGGGATGCTGCCAAGACAGCTATTGAAAAGGCAAGGGCTGGTGAAGGACCTTCCCTGATTGAGGTGCATACCGTTCGTCTTTGGGGCCATTTTGAGGGAGACGCGCAAGCCTACCGGGACGATTTGGGGTCTCTCATAGATCCGATTCCCGCATACGCAAGTCAGCTCGAGAGTGACGGAGTACTAACCACTGAGCTTGCTGGGAAAATTTTAAAGGAAGCTAAACGACAAGTTGACGATGCGGTCGAATTTGCAAAGTCAAGCCCTTTACCATCCGCTGCAGATGCGGAAAAGTACGTTTTTGCCTAAGGAGGAGCGATGGTACTAATAGACACTTCAAGTGCATCAGTAACAACAAGGAAACTCACTACCGCTAAGGCGATGGTTGAGGGAATTTCCCAAGAGATGGAACTTGATCAATCGGTGTTCGTTCTTGGTGAAGACGTGGGCGCCTATGGAGGAATCTTCAGTTCCACGACGGGCCTGCTTGAGAAGTTCGGTCCAAAGCGAGTATTGGACACACCGATTTCCGAGACAGCATTCATGGGACTTGCAACTGGTGCCGCAGTGGAGGGGATGCGGCCCATCGTGGAACTGATGTTTGTGGATTTCTTCGGAGTTTGTATGGATCAGATCTACAATCACATGGCGAAGATTCATTACGAATCGGGCGGAAATGTTAAGGTGCCTTTGGTTCTAATGACCGCAGTTGGAGGAGGGTACTCCGATGGCGCACAGCACTCGCAGTGCCTTTGGGGTACCTTTGCCCATCTGCCGGGACTCAAGGTGGTGGTTCCAAGTAACCCCTTCGATGCGAAGGGACTTATGATTTCCGCGATAAGAGACGACAATCCTGTTGTTTACATGTTTCACAAAGGGGTCATGGGTCTCCCATGGATGGCAAAGAATCCGCGGTCGCTCGGAGCGGTTCCGGAACAATCTTACGAGGTTCCAATAGGTAAAGCATCGGTGGTTCGGACCGGGAAGGATGTAACGATAATAAGTCTTTCGCTTTCCGTGCATCACGCTCTAGACGCGGCGGACGAATTAGCGACGCAGGGAGTTGATTGCGAGGTCATCGATCTTCGAAGTCTGGTTCCTCTCGATCGCGGTACAATCCTGGAATCAGCGGGTAAGACCGGAAGAGTGCTGGTCGTCGATGAAGATTACAAGTCCTTTGGACTTTCAGGTGAGATCGCTGCTGTCATTTGCGAAAGTGATCCAAGATTGCTCAAGGTGCCATTTGCTCGTTTGGCGGTACCTGATGTGCCGATACCGTACTCTAGGACTTTGGAATATGCAGTCCTGCCGACTGCGGATCGGATAATTAGCGAGATCAAGCATCTGATGGGTTGACTATGGAGGTCCGATTTCCAGCATTGTCGCACAAGGATCCGGCCGTGGAGGGCGTTCTGGCTACTTGGTTTGTCAGCGATGGCCAAACGGTGGAGAAAGGCCAGCTCATTGCCGAAGTTCAGGTGGATAAGGTTTCGGCGGAAGTTGAGGCGCCCGCTAGCGGTCGAATCAGGTTGTTGGTGAAAGAGCAGGACGTGGTTCAACAGGAAAGTCCGATTGCTCAAGTCGACTGACAGAGACGTTAGAGATGTGGTCAAGGTTTACCAAACGTGCTGGCTGGAGTCTGACCCTGGCTGATATTGCCAATACCCGCCGCTTCCTGGAGGGTGTAGGTGGCTTTCGTCG